>JAJRVO010000444.1 GCA_024277275.1 Chloroflexota bacterium | reverse complement strand
TCGCCAACAAGTTCAAAGCGAAATTGCTGGTTCTCGTCCGTACCCAAAAAGTAGATACGATAATCGCCGCCGGGTTTGGCATCATAAGCCACCATTTCACCATCAGGTGAAACATTGGCCCACCGAGCAGAACCTACATTCCAGGCAAAGCCCTGGTACAGCCGCACCTCGCCGATGTTGGCCGGTATTGGGGAGGCGCTTACTCTGACAATCCCGTTAGATACGCCGTCAAATACATATTCAGCGCCATTAATAATTTGTCTGTCGACGCCTTCTTCGCCATAGAAAAAGATGTATTGCCCATCGGGGGTCCAGGAGGGGCCGGCAGCCCTGTTTAGAATGAACTGCTCGGAACCGCCGTTAGTATCGCCAACAAACAAGATATGTTGTCCGCCATCCCACTTGGTGTACGCCAGTTTGTAGGTTTTGGCTACCGGGGCCGGAGCAGAAGTAGGGGTGGAAGCTGGAGTGGGTGATGGACGAGGGGTGGGCGTAGCAGTGTCCTCTGCCACAGCAACTTCTTCCGGCTCTTCGCCAATTATGAGGAAACTATCTGACGCCAGCAACTCGCCTTCAATAAAAAGCTCTAGAGACCATTCGCCTGGGGCCAGGGGATCGCCACCGGCATTTAGGAATAAATCAAATACGCCCTCGGTAGGTCCAGACCAGGCATCAGCGCTTCTTAACATTTCATCGCCATCAAGATACCAAACGCGCTCCCAGTTATAATCTGAAGATAAGCCGCTGTAGTCAAAAATAGCGTGTATCTCTGTAACATCACCCTCAAATGAGTCGCCGGGGTCAATTGGCTCGCTATCTTCGGTGGCGCCCAGGGCAAAAGTAATGGCCCCTATCTCGGGTTCGCTCATAGCTGCTGAAGTATCATCGGCGCTATCTGTTGAAGCCGTATCGCTGGAGTCGGCATCGCCTGAGTCGCTTGCAGGCGTAGAATCGGCATCTTCAGAAGTTTCCGTTTCCGGGGCAGGCGTTTCAGTTGGAACAACGGTAGGGGTTGCGCTAACTGTCGCTTCATCTTCGCCTGATCCGCCGGCCAGGAGGTCGTCGAATTGATCCCGCGCTAAAAAGTAACCTCCGCCAATTAGCAAACCAGCGCACAGCAGCAAAGCGCATCCAATACCGCCAATAATCAAAAGCGGATTTCGTTTGGATTCTGCCGGCTGTTGTGGCGCACCAGCTACGCCACCTACTCCGTCACTGGATAAAATAGTTTGTTCGGCGTCATTCATTTGGCACCTCCGTTGAATAAAAAATAGATTTTTTAGAACCTTATTTTGTACTTGCAAGCATATCATTGAGCTTTATCAGTGTCAAGTTGCAGTATTGTGTACATAGCAATTTCCTCTTTATCTTTTCTGGAAATAATGGTATAATCATGTTATGTAGAGAAGATGTATGCATATGCGAGGTCGATTATGCGACAAAACAATTTAAAAAGAATAAGTCAACTTGGAATTGTTACGATTATTCCCTTACTTGTCCTTTCTTGTTTATCAATATACTTGATTAGTTCGGTGCAAGCTCAAGCCCCGGTTCTTGGGGGAAGAAACCTTGTTGCAAATGGTAACTTTGAGTTTGGTTTTTATCAAGTACCAGAATTGGGCTTTGAACCTCCCGACGTTGGCAATGTGCCTAACGATTGGGGGTGGTATAAAAATCAGGCCTATGGAAAATATGTTATCAATAATAACGAGCGCTTTGCCATTGTATGCGCAGATGATTTGGAAGCGTCAGAACCCGTTAGCGATACCCTGGAGGCAGAACAAGATAGCGATTCGCCGTTTGGCCCAATTCCGGGCCTGCCGGAAGGTCCTCCTCCCAATAGCGCGCTTGCTTTGCATATGCAATCGACCGATCAAAATGATGCGCGTTTAGGCGTTTATCAAACAATTAACGTAGTTCCTGGTCAGGATTACCGCTTTTCCATGAGTGCCACCATTGAGGTTCAAGCCGAGGGCAGAACGCTTGAGCCAATTGGGGCAGATGGCGAACGCATTCCACAAGCGCCCAATCACACTTATGAGCTATATTTTGACCACACCGGTGGCACCAATTGGCGTGCTATTCCCCACGCAAAATGGATAAACGTACCTATCCAAGAAGAAAAGCTTTTTTTTACTGCTGAAGAAGTTGAGAAAAAAGGCGAATCTGCTCTGGCTACCATTGAGGATTATGAAACAATTGTCACGGCACGCACAGATAAAATAACTGTTTTTATCACTGCCTGGCGTAAATGGGCCAACTGGCGCACCGCAATTTTTTCCGTCGATTGTGTCTCGCTAGTACCGCTCAGCCCGGCCGGTTATCCAAACTCTGCCGCCGCTGCTGCTGCCCCATTGCCTCCGCCTACACCCTTTGTCGAGGTTCAGGCTGCTTCAATAACTGAATCCGACCAAACCCAAACCGAAACAACCTCGACAGAAACCCAAGCCGAGACCGCTCCCGACCAAACCCAAACCGAAATAACCCCGGCAGAAACCCAGGCCGAGACCACTCTTGACCAAACCCAAACCCAAACGACCTCGACAGAAACTCAAGCCGATACGACCCCGACGGAACCCCAAGCTGAAACCGTTCCGGCAGAAACTCAAGCCGACACTGCCCCTGTAGAAGCAGAAACTGAAATTGAAACTGCTCCGGCAGAAGATACAACTTCAATAATTCCCGCCAGTGGCGGAGTTCTGGAAGGGACCAGTAATTCTGTTCTGATTGCAATTGTCTTGTTGATTGTTATACTGGGGTTAGTGGGGGCAGGGGTTTGGAATATGCGCCGGTAGGGGCAAGTAACAAATCGCTTAAAACCAACCAGAGGTCGGGCACAACTGCCCGACCTCTTTTTATGTGCGTTATCCCTTTACCTGGTTCCCAACCTGAAGTCTGGGGATAAACATAACTCACCAAACTCATTAAACTCACTAAACTCACCAAACTCATTAAACTCACTAAACTCTAATAAGCAAAGGTATCGACCAGTCTCCCTTGGTTATCTCTTAAAAAGGCAGCGTCAGAGCCATTATTCCAGACACTCTCCCCAACAAATCCCCAATATAACGCGTTATTGCTGTTTTGACCCTGCCCCGAATATAAGCGAAAACTAGCCCCAGCCTGAAGCGCAAAGTTGCCAAACGTGTAGATGTGGTTGGCCTCATCTTTTAGGGTGTAACCCTGTATTTGTACCGGCTCAAAACCCTGGTTGGTAATTTCTATCCACTCGCCGTTCGGATTTTCGCGGTCGCTGCCGGGCGCGTCGGCCTGAATTTGGACAATTTTTAGGGCTACGTCAGAGCCGGCCCATAAGCCTCGTTCAGCCTCGCGGGCTTCACGCTCGGCGCCCCGAAATTCTTCCTGATAACGCACGTTGGGCGGCACCGTAAAGGCATTGGCAAAACCCCGCCGGACAATTTCCAAATTGACCATAACGCCATCCGCCCAAATATAACCCAGCGCGCGACCGTATTTGTCCAAAGTTTCTACATCCAGTTCTAACTGCACGGTTTTACCTCCAACTAGCTGCCGGTTGGTGTCAGAGGCATCTTGATAATAAGGCTGACCTCGCTCTGGCGTGTTGATGCCAATGTATCGCACCCGACGACCATCGGCCAGTTCAACTGTGTCGCCATCAATAATGCGAGCTATGGCGACGGTTTCCAAATTGTCGGGTTTGGTGGGGCCACCGCCCTGTGCGGGCGTAGCTGTAAAAACCGGCAGGGCAGTTGGTGTGTTCGCCGGTGCGGAGTCAATTCCTGAGCACGCCAGGGAAATCAGAAAAAAGAGAATGGCAATGGACAAAGATCTGCGTTTGAGGGTCATCAGTATCTCCAGATCGCCAGAACAAGAGTTCTATTTTTGTATTGCGAAAATTTTGATAGTCTCCCGCTTGAGTGTTGGGGCTGATTGATTGTTGTTTTGAACCGCCAAGACGCCAAGCGTGCCAAGAAAAAAAGAAAACCTGGCGTTCTTTGCGTTCTTGGCGGTTGATTTTTCTTGTTTGCAGCCGCCAACACTTAACGGAGGGACCACCTAATCTCCAATATTTGGATTAATGGCCAAGGTAGGCGTGGCGCATCTGCTCATTGTTGAGCAGGTTTTTAGCTTTATCGGCCAGCACAATCCGGCCGGTTTGCAGCACATACCCCCGGTTGGCAATGGAAAGGGCCATATTGGCATTTTGCTCAACCATAAAAACGCTGGTTCCTTCCCGGTTTATTTGCTGAATAATTTCAAAGCTTTGTTCTACCAGAATGGGGGCCAGCCCCATCGAGGGTTCGTCCATTAGCAGTAGTTTAGGCCGAGACATCAAAGCCCGAGCCATGGCCAGCATTTGCTGTTCGCCGCCGCTCAGGGTGCTCCCAAACTGTTTTAAACGTTCCTTAAGGCGAGGGAATAGCTCTAAAACCCGCTCCAAATCTTGCTTCATTTGCTGATGGTCTGTGCGCAGATAGGCTCCCATTAGCAAATTTTCATGAACGCTCATATCGCCAAAGATACGCCGATTTTCCGGCACCACAGCCATGCCTTGCTCAATGCGATAACTGGTCGGTTGATCTTGCACTGTCTCACCTTGAAATTCTACCGTACCGCCGGCCGGAGTGACAATGCCAAGAATGGTTTTTAAGGTTGTCGATTTTCCTGAAGCGTTTCCGCCCAGCAAGCAGACCAATTCGCCGGGATAAATTTCAAGGTTGATATTTTGCAAGATGTGAATGGGGCCGTAAAAGGTATTAACATCTGTTAGACGGAGTAGCGGTGGGGTCGATTGTGAATTTTCAATTTTTGGTTGTGAATTTTGATCGTTCATTATTTGTGCCGATTAAGTTGCATTTGATCACCTTATAGTATTACCTCGCAACATTTGCGTTATCCGCGAGAATTATTTGTTCATTGTTAATTGCTCATTGTTAATTTGCGGCTTGCCGCGCTATGCCTTAGTCCAAACGCTTTGTTTGCGACCCAAATATGCCTCGATGACCCGCTCATTTTCGACAACTTCTTGGTAACTGCCTTCGGCGATTTTTTGGCCGTAGTCAAGGGCAATCACCCGGTCTGAAATTCCGCTGACCACGTTCATATCATGTTCAATAAACAAGATGGTGTAGCCTTTATCACGTAATTGGCCGATTAGTTCCGTAATTTCTAGCGTTTCTTTAGGGTTCATTCCTGCTGCCGGTTCATCAAGTAAGAGCAGCTTGGGCTTGGTCGCCATAGCCCTGGCAATTTCCAGGCGACGTCGATTAGCATACGATAGGCTATAAGCAGGCTGATCGAACCGGTATCCGACCAAACGCTCACCAAAAAAGGAGAGGGACTCTTGGGCCAAAGCCCGAATCTGGGCCTCTTCCTTACGCCAGCCGGAGGTCCGAAAAATAATATCGAATAACCCCTTTTTAGTGTGCGGATACGCCGCCGACATTACGTTTTCAATAATGCTCATATTTAAAAAGAGGCGCAATGTTTGGAATGTGCGAGCCATTCCCAACTTGGTAATTTGATGCGGCTGAAGGCCAACAATAGATTGTCCCTGAAAGTGGATATCGCCACTATCGGGGGGATTGATGCCGGTCAGCAGATTAAGAACCGTTGTTTTGCCGGCCCCATTAGGCCCAATGATACTTAAAATCTCCCCTTCGTTAAGTTCAAAGGATAGATCATTGACAACCAGCAAGCCGCCAAAATGTTTGCTTAACCTATCAACGTTTAGTATTGCCATAAATTACAAAATTTCCACGCGAAGTTTGCCCAGTAACCCCTGAGGGCGGGTAATCATCAAGACAACCAGGCTGGCGCCGACTACCAGAATACGGGTTACGGACGGTTCCACGGCCAGGCGCGTCTCCCAGGCAAAACCAAATAGATAAATGGTGAGGCCCAGAAAAACATATCGCCACCAGTTTTTGATCGAGACAGTGGCTAGTAACGCCGCAATGCCGGCTCCAATGGCCAGATTACCGGCGGTTGTAAAATTTGCCGGAATGATAAGCCAGCTTTGGGCCCATTGGTTAAGAAAGAAGCCTTCAGTGGGGGCAACACCGGTATCAAACCCGGGCCATAGTAAATTAACCAGAAACTTTAATAATAATCCGGCTAAAAACGTACCACCCAACACCATGACCAGGCGTTTAGATGGTTCCAACCAGGCTACTAAGCCGATGAGACCGCCAACATAAAATAAAGTAGTAGCGTACACAACATTGCGCAGTATTTCAGGCAGCAGCGTATAGATAAAAGCGCCAATAATTACGCCAGGCAAACTGCCTAAGCCTCCAAGCACAACCATAGCATACAGGTTAATCAGGGCCAGTACATTGTAGCGAATGGGAACCACATTGCCTTGCCAGGCAGCAAAGGTTGCGCCCGCCAGGGCGGCAATGCCCGCGCCGGTAGCAAAAGCCATCAGCTTCAAATGGCGCACGGGGATGCCCATAACTTCGGCGGCCAGGTCATCTTCGCGCATTGCCCGCCAACCGCGCCCTAACCGGGATTGGTTCATATGATGAACTACCAGGACGACTAGTCCCAGCATTATCAAAAACAGAAAATAATATTTTATGGTTGGGGTAAAGGTGGAGCCAAAAAGATAAATATAGCCATAAGCAATACTTTCTTCAATGCGGGAAGTAATTAAAGGAATAGCATCTAAATTATTGATGCCATTTGGTCCACGCGTCAGGTCAACGGGGCGTTCTAGCCAGAAAAATCTTACTCTGGTCAAGGTTTGCGCCAGTTGAAAAAAGAGCAGGCCAAATCCCAGCGTAACAATGGCCAGGTAATCGCCGTAAAGCCGGATAGCCAGTGAACCAAGTAGGTACCCTACTAAGGCGGTAAACGCTACCACCACCGGTATGCTAATAAAATAGGGCACATGGACTCCAGCGCCAATAAAATCTGAGGAAAGATAAGCGTAGCCGTAACTGGCCAGCCCAAAGAAGGCCACATAACCCAGATCGAGCAACCCGGCGTATCCTACTACCACATTTAAACCAATAGCCAAAATACTAAAGGCTAAAAAGGTAGCTCCGACTCTGACCATAAAATCGTTATTGGATATGTCCAGCAGCGATAAAACAGGCGTTGTGTTGGTGACAATAGGAGCCAGAATAAGAATGAACGCGACAAAGCCAATACGCCAAAAAACGGGAATGGTTTCCCAACGATTGGCAATGGTCCCCCAAAAACCGCTGCGCGCTTGCTTGCGCTCGTCAGCCTGGGCAACCCACTCATCAACGCCGATGCGCGGGCTGTCGCCGGCGCGTGGACTGGCGCCGGTGCGCGGGTCGCCGGACGATTCGGACTCCGGATTGGTTGGTTGGGTGTTTTTCTCAACAGACATTTGCCCTACACCTTTTGTACCAACAGTCTTCCAAGCAAACCGCCGGGCCTGATTAACAACACAATCACCAACACCAGAAACGCAACTGCATCCTTAAACGTAACCGAAATATAAACGCTGGCAAAGGCTTCAGCCATGCCAATTAGCAGGCCGCCGGCTACTGCGCCGGGGATGCTGCCAATTCCGCCAACTACCGAAGCGGTAAAGCCCTTAAGACCGGCCAGAAAGCCCATAGTGTGCTGAATAGAGAAAAACACAATGCCCACCAGCACCCCGGCCACCCCGGCCAGCGCCGAACCAACGATAAAGGTGACGACGATGACCCGGTTAACGTCAACTCCCATCATTGCTGCGGCGTCAATATCCATAGCCACAGCTCGCATAGCCCGGCCCCACTTGGTGCTGCGGATGAAATAGGTCAAAGCTATCATCATTACAATAGTTGTGCCGATGACCAGCACACGGGCGGTGTGAATGCGCAGGTCTCCGCCAAGGTTGATGCCAGAGTTGACCGGAATGAGCGTGCCGCTGCCGTAACTCAATGGCCGGGGGCTGATAGTCAGTTGAATTAGGTTTTGCAATACAAATGAAACCCACAACGCACTAATTAAGGGCGCAATGCGAGGGGCGTTGCGCAAGGGCCGGTAGGCAAAGCGTTCAATGGCTACCCCCAATATCGAGCACCCAACCATTGCAAAAAGAAACATCACCAGAATGATGATAGGAATGGGCAAAAGTGGCCCGGTTGAGGGAACGAGCACCACAAGTACCGCATAGCCAATGTAGGCCCCAATCATATAAACATCGCCATGGGCAAAGTTTAGTAATTTTAAGATTCCATAAACCATTGAATAGCCCAAGGCAATAAGCGCATAAACACTGCCCAAAGTCAATCCGTTAATAATTGTTTGGGGGAGTTGATCCATAAATTAAATTATTCTTCTTTGGAGATTTGGAGATTGGAGGTTGGGAGGTTATCTTTTCTTAAAGTAACCTCCCAACCTCCAGAATTTGTTACTGATGAAACAACAAAGCTATTTGCAAACGTAACTACTCAGCCTGCCATAGCGTTGACAAATTTTGGTAATTAGTGATTGGTAATTAGTAATTCTGAATAACCAATTACTATTTACCAATTACCATATCACACCCCATAACAGGATAGGCTGAGTAGTTACTTGCAAACAAACAATCCCTTATTTTTTGCAAAAGTCAGTAAGGTTACTGAACCAACACAAAGTTGCCGTCTTGTACCTGGAAGATAAAGAACTCGCCGCCATTAATTTGGTTGCCGGCGCCAAAGGAAACGGGAATACCTAAGACGCTGTCGGCCAGGTTGGTGGCGGCAGTTTCTTCGACCACGCAGGCGCGGGTCAGATTATCGGCATTAAAGCAGCGTTCAATAGCCCCCAAAACAACATTGGTAGACAGGGCCGAGGGACCGCCAAAAGCGCCATAGTCGCCATATTGAGCCTCATAGCGGGTAGTGAGGTCCCGTGCTTGAAGCACAAAGTGGGGATCGGGAGCAAAGAAAGACAGGTACGTTCCTTCGGCGGCCTCACCGGCGGTATCTACCCAGCTAATATCAAAACCGCCGTCGGCCAGGAAGTACGTGCCGCCATAACTTTGCTCTTGCAGTTGAGCGGCCAGCGTACCGAGTTGACTTGAGATTTGGCCGGGGAAGAAAACCACACCAGGATTAGAGGCAACAATTGTGGTAACCAGCGAGGAAAAATCGGTGTCTTGCTGCGTAACCGAGGCCCGTTCTACAGTAGCGCCGGCAGCAGTTAACGCAGCTTCTACCTCGTCAGTTAGACCGGTTGAATAGGAGGATTGGTCATCTACCAGGTAGGCCGACGTGACCCCTAACACATTCATCATATAATTGGCGTCGGTTGGGCCTTGCAAACCATCATGTGGAACAGGCCGGAAGAAGGTGGCCGTACCCGGATCGGTCAGGCTGATGCGCGTGCAGGAGGGGGTAATTTGAACCATGCCTGCCGCTTCAAAAACGGGTTGTGTAGCTTCGCACACCTGGCTGCCGGCCGGTCCAACAACCGCATAGACACTGTCATCGGCTATAAAGCGCTCGGCCACAATCTTGCCCGTATCAGGGTTGATCTCCGTATCGCCTTCAGTCACCTGCACATTAAAGCCGGTTCTTTCATTAAAAAGCTGCACGGCTGTTTTGGCAAAGTTTAACTGTTCCTGCCCCAAGAACGCGGCCCCACCCGTGAGTGGTCCCATAAAGCCGATTTTGATATTTATGCCGGCTTTGCTCTCCCGATCGCCCATCATTGCCTCGGCGGCTCCGGTATCCGGGATCCATAGTTTTTGCCCTACTTCAATCAAATTAGGGTTTTCAATAACCGCAAAGCTGTCGTCTTCGGCGGCTTTGGCATTGGTTGCTTCCCAAATAATGGGCCAGGCAAGCACGTCGCCATAATTCTTGTCGGCCAGTTTGCTAAGCCAGTCATCGGCTTGCACAATGTATTCCTGGCCGCCATCCTGGAATACAGGCGCAGCCGCACTGGCGACACCGGCTCCCAATGTGAACAGCAGCAATAGTACCAACAGTGATTTAGATATTTTATTCATTAGACTTCCTCTCCTTTACTTTGCTACATTTAAATGAATTAAATGAGAAAGCTCATTGATAGATGAACCTCCCCTTGCCAATAGGGCAAATAACTAACCTGCCTACTCTGGGATAGGGCAAAACAGGTTAGCAATTTGTCCCACAATTAGCGTAAGCTTGGCAACGTAATCCAGCATAGCCCGGTCGGCCTCGCTCAATTTGGCCTCACGGTAATCGCGTTTCATAGTATCAACCCAGTCAGGATCGTTTACTTCTCTGAGAAGCCTCTCCCCATGATGTTGAATTCAGTCCGTTAGCTTCACCTTCACTGATGGATTTTATCCAGGTCATATTTCTTTGATTTGAAGATAGGGAGGTTTGTTGTAACTTTGATTGTGGGGAATGATATTATCCCACTCAGTTTAATTGTGAAATCAATAACTGATATATCAGATGTCAACTTACTGACAGCAATTGTTGCGCCCGATTATATATTATCCCAACTTCAAAGTCAAACTCCTATTTCCTTTTGATAACATCATCTTTTAAATCGACGCCCAACATAAAGAATTACTTATACCAGCAGCTCCCTATGTTGGGTCAAACAATCTATTAGACGGTTAACGTCAGCCAGATTGTTGTAAATATGGGGAGAGATACGCAAGTTATCATCCCGGCTGGATGTGATAACGCCATCCTCTTCCAGCCGCTTAACCAACATATCCACTTTGTGAGAACGCAGCGTAATCAAAGCTACGTGCCGGGCCGGGTCTACCGGGCTAACCAGGCTGAAGCCGCGCCGCATCGCCCCCTCTTTGATGGCTCCGGTAATGTCTTGTAGGTGGGCCTCAATCTTTAATAGCCCAACTGACTGAATGAGTTTGATGCCGGCCAAAGCTGCGTAGATGTTGGGAATAGGCGGCGTGCCCGACTCGAAACGCCGGGCTGTGGGGGACGGAGCGTTGGCGTAAATATCCATTGCAAAGATATTTTCTTGCGAAAACCAGCCGAGGGTTGTTGGATATAGCTTGGGGATTAATTCTTTGCGGACATACAGAAATGCCAATCCGGCCGAGGCAAGCAGATATTTGAGAACACCGCCGGTCAAAAAATCAACCTTCAAATCTTTCACGTCGATGGGAAAGGTACCCAGGGCCTGGTAACTGTCAAGCATAACCAGCGCGCCCTTCTGATGAGCCAACTCAACAATGGCCGGCACATCCGCCCGCGAACCGTTACGATAGCAGATATGGGTGATAGAAACTAACTTGGTTCGCTCGTCAATGGCGTCGGCAAAACGCTCGGTGGGGATGATATTGCCGGCGGCGGGCACGTGTGTTACCCTGGCTCCGCGTCGTTCCTGGGCGTGCCAGACCTGGGCAACGCCTGGGAACGAAAAATCATCGACAACTATTTTGTTTCGTTCGCCGCTAAAATCCAGCGCGCTGGCCAGGGCGCTGACCCCGGCGGAAACTGACGTGCAGACGGCGACTTCATTCGGCTCGGCATTGACCAATCCGGTAAAGGCTTGCCGGGCGGCCTCGCCGCGCTCTACCCACAATTCCCAGGGAGATCCTTTTTTGTCCCAGTCTTTTAGATAGGTTTTGTAGGCTTCCTTCACATCAATAGATAACGCGCCTTGCGAGCAGCTATTCAAGTAAACCTGCTTTTTAAAAATGGGAAAGCGATTTCGAATTGACACTTTTACTCCTAACCCGGATAAACCGGAATGGCGAGTGGGCGAATATGGCGAATGTGGCGAATGAAAGGCCGGCCCATTTTCGCCATTCGCCTATCCGCAAATTTGCTACGTTTATACTCAGCACGGTCACAAAGTAACATTCTGAAAGCCAGAGAATAGGACACAGATTTTCGCAGATAAACACAGATTATGGTAAAAAACTAAACAAAAATCTGTGAAATCTGTGTTCATCTGTGTCCCATAAAAATGT
>JAJRVO010000443.1 GCA_024277275.1 Chloroflexota bacterium | reverse complement strand
GGCGTAGGCGGCTGGGCGACTTCGGTGGGAGAGGTGTCGAGTATAGATGAGAAGCGTAAAAACCCAAGCGTGCCGGCGATAATAAGTAAGGCCACAATCACCGCCGCCATAACCCAGACCCAGGGATTAATGCCTTGCCGCTGGGGGTGATGAACCACCGGGGATACGGGTGTATGGGGAACAACGGTGTGGCCGGTCCCAGCGGTCCCAGCGGGAACGACGGTTCGAGATGGAGCGCCGGTTCCGGGCGGGACGCCTGCCGGTACAACTGTGGAGTCTGGAATTACCGTATAATCCGGCCCGCCCCCCACAAGTTCTGTCCCTGATGGCAGGGTTTCATCATTATCTGCGCTGACCGCTGCGCCGGAGGCAAGCTGTACGCTGACTGTAACGCTTGTGCCCAGTCGAATGGTATTGCCGGGTCGTACCGGAGCGGAGCCGCCTACTCGTTTTTGGTTGATAAAGGTGCCGTTTGTTGAGCCTAAATCTTCAATCACGTAACCGTGAGGCGTAGCTTTAATGCTGGCATGTTGCCGAGACAGTGATTTGTCGGTAATGACAATATCGCTGCCGGAGACTCGGCCAATTGTTTGCGATTGGCCTTGAATTGTGAATACCTGACCTGAGTGGATACCATTCTGAACTATAAGGTTTATAGCGGGTAAATGGTTGCTCATAATAGATGCACCTATGCCTACATATTTTCTCAATTAACCTGGGGAGCATACCAAACAGGTAAGCGGATAAGTAATGGGTGAGCGGATGAACGACCGGCGATTCCCCTTGTTCCCAAACCCCGATTTGGGAACGCCGTTGGCCGGGAAACCCTGTTTCCACCACCTTCGAAACAGAGTTTCTCCGGTAATTACGTTCTCAAACTCCAGTTTGGGAACGAGTAAAATTTGTAGTTAAATTAGGCCGGTTGAACCGGCGTCTCTTTTTGGAAGGCTGAAAGACAGTTTATCACATTGTTTAATGTTTTTCAATGTTCCGGCTCTATTAAGACAAAAACCCATTTTTGTGACCCGTCCCCAACCATGCTATACTTTTGGCTTGTTATCTGCAAGCCTTTAGGTTTGCAGATTTGTGTTTTATGGGAGTGATTATATGTCTATTTTGATTACAATGTATATTTTGGCGGCCCTTTTGCTGGCGGTTTATGCCTTTAATACCTGGGCGCTAACAGCCCTCTATTTTATATTTCGATTACCCCCCTCTGGTCCCCCCCCCTCCAAAGATGGAATTGAAGAACGGGAGGAATTTTCCACTGTCACGGTGCAACTCCCTATTTTCAATGAAGCCCTGGTGGTAAAGCGACTGATTGACGCGGCAGTTTGTCTTGATTACCCCGCTCACCTGCTGCAAATTCAGGTATTGGACGACTCAACCGACGAAACCACCAAGATGGCCCAAGCCAGGGTCGACATGTACCGGCGGCAGGGAGTCGATATTGAACTTATTCACCGCCACGACCGCTCCGGTTTTAAGGCCGGCGCTTTGAAGAATGGGCTAAAAACAGCCACCGGCGAGTTTATTGCTGTTTTTGACGCCGATTTTGTTCCCAACCCCGATTTTCTAAAACAGACCGTGCCTTACTTTGCCAAAAATCCCAAAATCGGCATTATTCAAACCCGCTGGGGACATTTAAACCGCTGGTACTCCTGGCTTACGGCGGCGCAGGCGTTGGCCCTGGACGGCCATTTTGCCATTGAGCAAACGGCCCGCAACCGTTCCGGGTTGCTGATTAATTTTAACGGCACTGCCGGTTTATGGCGACGCGTTTGCATTGAAGAAGCCGGCGGCTGGCAGGGCGATACTATTTCTGAAGATTTCGACTTGAGTTACCGGGCGCAACTGGCCGGTTGGAAATGTTTGTTTTTGCGCGACGTGGCGGCTCCGGCTGAAATTCCGCCCCAACTGGCGGCTTTTAAGCGGCAGCAGTTTCGGTGGGCCAAAGGCTCTATGCAGTGTCTAAAAAAATTGGGCTGGCGGGTCTTTCGCTCACATCTGGCCTGGCCGGTAAAGTTGCAAGCGTTGATTCATCTCAGCAGTTACTTTGTCCACCCACTGATGGTTGTTTTGGCCCTGGTGACGCCCCTTTTAATGATGGGCGATGGCACGGCTAACGTCCGTTTCCCGCTGATTTATCTCAGCCTGGTCAGTTTGGGGCCTCCATTTCTCTATGCCGTGGCTCAAGCCAGTCTCTTTCCCGACAAGTGGCGACATCATTACAAAGCTATGCCGCTGCTCATTTTGTTGGGGAGCGGCATAGCCTTGAGCAATACCAAGGCTGTCATAGAGGCGTTTCTGGGCATAGGCAATGTTTTCCGGCGCACGCCCAAGTTTAACGTCAACGCTACCACCGACCGCTGGCAAAACAGCGTCTATCGCCTGCCGCTGGACGGTTTAGCCATTGGCGAGTTGGCCTTGAGTCTCTACTCCCTCTTGGGAGCCTGGATTGCGGCCACAAACGGCCACCAATTTGCCGTACCTTTTATTTTATTGTACGCCTTTGGTTTTGGCTACGTGGGGCTGCAAGGATTGTGGGATGGCCGGTTAGAGTGGCGGCGCTGGTTGGGGTCTCGTTTCCAGAGAAAAGCTCTGCGGCGTACCGAAACACGTCCGCAGAAGCCTTTGAGGGCCGAGCGTTAATGGGTTAGAACCACAGATTGGCTTTTTGATGATGATGGGCATGTACTCGTCATCCGTAATAAGAGGATGTACATCGGATTTTTCAATAGCCGGTGGTATAATATCGTCAGGAGGTCATAATGAATAATGTTGTGATTACTGAAGTTGTCCATCAAATGGAGCATTTGCCTGTTGATTTACAGCAACAAGTGCTGGATTTTATCAAAACTTTAACGGTATCAGTGCAGCGTGGTGTTCCCGGCAAAAAATTGCTGCGGTTTGCCGGAATTATTCCGCCAGACGATTTAAAATTGATGAGCCAGGCTATTGAGCAAGATTGCGAACAGGTTGATTTGAATGAGTGGTAGATATTTGTTAGATACCAATGTGGTCATTGCCCTGTTTGCCAATGACAGTGTTGTTGTAGAGCATATAAAAGATGTTGATGAGGTATTTGTCCCCAGTATCGTGATTGGAGAGTTATATTACGGTGCGCAAAAATCAGGACGAGTGAATGCAAACATAAAGCGCATTGATGAATTTGTTGCTGACAATGTTGTACTAAATTGTGATGTCGAGACCGCCAAATGGTATGGTCAAGTCAAAAACGGTTTGCGAAAAAAGGGGCGTCCAGTCCCCGAAAATTATATTTGGATTGCGGCCCTTGCTTTCCAATATGATTTGATACTTGTCAGCCGTGATGGACATTTTAATGAAGTAGAAAACTTGAGTGTTGAAAAGTGGTAAAATATAGCCAGTCCAGATAAAGCGATTGACCATATTTGGCGTCGTTTTTGATGGTGACGGGGATGGCTTCAACACCCGTAATAAGCGGATATCCATCCGTAACCAGCGGAACATTCCCTCGTTTCCAAACCAGAGTTTGGGAACGAGATGAAGTTTAGCTTGATTTATCCGTGCCTCCGTACAAAGTTAGCCAGACGCTCCAACGCCTGTTCTATCTTTTCGTAAGCGGTGGCGTAAGAGCAGCGCACGTACCCCGCCCCGCCGATGCCAAAGGCCCGGCCCGGAATCACCGCCACGCGCTCCTCGTCCAGCAATCGCTCGGCAAATTCGGCGTCGTCCATGCCGGAGCCGCGCACTGAGGGAAAGGCGTAAAACGCGCCTCGCGGCTCAAAGCATTTTAGCCCGATGCTGTTCAACCCATCGACAATCAAACGGCGGCGGCGGTCGTACCGCCGGCGCATCTCCTCAACGGCTTCATTCCCTTCTTTTAATGCCGCCAATCCGGCCTCTTGGGCTGTGGTTGGGGCCGACATAATGGTGTATTGATGCACCTTGCTCATTGCGCCTAAAATCTCTGGGGGAGCGGCGGTGTAGCCCAGTCGCCAGCCGGTCATAGCGTAGGCTTTAGAGAAGCCGCCCAGTAAAATGGTTCGCTCCCACATTTCCGGCAGCGAGGCAAAACAGACATGCTCAATGTCGTACACCAGCCGGTCATAAATCTCATCGGAGATGACCAGGATATCGTGCTTTTGCACCACTTTGGCAATCTCCTCCAGCGTTTCTCGTTCCAGTACGGCTCCGGTGGGGTTGTTGGGGTAGCCAATTAGCAGAGCTTTGGTGCGCCGGGTAATGGCCGCTTCTATTTCTTCAGCGGTGACCTGGAAATTATTCTCTACCCTGGTGGCAATGGGAACGGGGATACCGCCGGCCAGGCTAACTTCGGCCGCATAGGAGATGAAGCAGGGCTGTGGCACAATCACCTCGTCGCCGGGATTGAGGATGGCGGTGGTGGCCAGGTACATCGCTTCGGAGACGCCAACCGTAACCAGCAGTTCTAAAGCCGGATCGTATTCAATATTGTAAAGCCGTTTCAGGTGTTGAGAAATAGAGTTTCGCAGCTCTATGGTGCCGCTGTTGGATGTGTAATGCGTGTGCCCGGCCTGCAACGAGGCCGTGCCTGCATCCAGGATAGGTTTAGGCGTTACAAAGTCCGGTTCGCCAATCCCCAAAGAGATGACGTCATCCATTGTGGCCGCAATATCAAAAAAGCGGCGAATGCCGGACGGCGGTATTTGTTGAACTCGATTTGAAATGAAAGAGCGCATAATAACCTCGATTAACAATGAGCAATGAACAATTAGCAATGAGCAATGAGCAATGAACAATTAGCAATGAGTAATTAACAATGAGCAATTAACAATGAGCAATAATGAGAAAAGGATCATTTTTTGTTCATTGTTCATTGATAATTGATAATTGATGATATTCCATATCAAAGGC
>JAJRVO010000442.1 GCA_024277275.1 Chloroflexota bacterium | reverse complement strand
GTTTTAGCCGGTCTTGGCGCAACCTATCTTGATGCCCTGGTCAGCGCCAAATTGGGCAGGGGAGCAGGGGGGCAGAGGGGCAGGGGGGCAGGGGAGCAAGGGAGTAACTGGAGCAATGATAAAGATACCCCCTTGCCCCCCCGCTCCCCTGCCCCCCCGCTCCTTTACACGCTGTCCCTATACGCCGGCTGGCTGCTTTTTTGGGGTGGATTAGCCGGAGTCATTGTTATGCTCGTGGCTCTGGTCAACCCGGCTCCCTATATTCAGGCGGCGACTGACGTGTTTAATCGCTCCGGCCTGGCTCAAAACGCTTTTGCCAATGGGCGACAGTTTTTTGGCTACCAGTGGCCTAACTTTTTCAAGTTTTTCCTGATGGTGATGGCCTCCGGCGCAATCCTCCGAATTGCCCGTTGTCCTATTTTTCTCCCTTTCTCATCCGGCAAAAATGAGCAAGGATGCAATAAAAAAGATTCTCCCCTGCTTCCTTGCCCCCCTGCCCCCCTGCCTGTTTGGAAGCCTCTTGCCGTCATCATTATCTCAATTGACCTCCTACTCGCCGGGGCCGGTTTTAACCCCTCAACCGGCCCGGCCTTGCTCAACTTCAAACCCAACGTTGTCCAATGGCTTGAAGCCCGGCAGGCTGAGGACCCCTTTTTTCGCATCAACAGCTTTGACACGCCGGATGGACGGGGTAACAAGGTTCTTTTAGCCAATACGGGCATGTACAGCAATCTTTTTGACGTGCGCGGCTACGACAGCATTATCCCGGCCCAATACGCCCGTTACATGCGCTTGATCCAGGAAAACGGCGATTTGCTTTTTAACCGTATTGGCCCGCTTTACACGGTTGATTACACCGCTTTGGACTCGGCGCTGCTTGATTTATTGGGCGCGCGCTACATGCTAACTACCGTAGATATCGGCAATCCCAACTACCGCCTGGTTTACGATGATGAAATTCGCGTTTATGAAAATATCGACGCGCTCCCCCGCGCCTTTATGGTCCACCAGGTTTTAGACCCGACCACTCTCCAAAAGCCCGCCGCAGTGGGGGATATGGATGATTTGGAATTTGCCCTGCGCAGCCTCAACCCTCGTCAACACATTATACTTGACGGCGAAAACAACGGCCTGGGCCGTGACCTGACCCCGGAAGACGCCGGGCCGCTCTCCCGAGCCAGACCAAACGTGACAATTGTCGACTATACCCCCAACCAGGTACGGCTGGCTGTCCGGGTCGACCAACCCGGCTGGCTAATCCTGGCCGACTCTTACTTTCCCGGCTGGCGAGCCTATGCCGGCAATCAGCAGACGCCAACCACCGAACAATCGAAAATCCAAAATCGGAAATCGGAAATCGAATTGACTGTTCACCGGGCCAACGGTAATTTTCGCGCCGTTTACCTGCAACCGGGCCAGTGGGCCGTGCGCTTTAGATACAGCCCGCGCAGTTTTCAACTGGGGTTGTATGGGTCGTTTTTAACGGCGGCCTTGCTGGTTTTTATGGCCGGTTATTGGGCTTGGGGCAAACTGTACCGCGAGAGCGAGAGCGACTCGCCCATTAAACGAGTCGCCAAAAACAGCCTGGCGCCAATGGTGATGGCGCTTAGTAACCGGCTGATTGATTTTGCTTTTGCCCTACTGATGCTGCGGATTTTAGAGCCGGAGGGGGCCGGACGCTACGCTTTTGCGGTGGCCTTTATTGGGATGGCCGAGATTGTGACTCGTTTTGGTCTGGGCACACTGGTTACGCGCGATGTAGCCGGTAATCCCGCCGAGAGTAATCGTTACTTGTCCAATGTGTCGATTTTGAGGATTTATCTGTGGCTGACCGCCATCCCCTTTATGGCCGCTATTTTGGGCATGTACGTGGTTTTTGGAGATACCACGCTGGATGTGGTTATCACCGTGGGTGTTTTTACCATCGGTACATTTTTTAGCAACTTGTCAGATGGCCTCACGGCGATTTTTTACGCTCACGAAAAGGCTGAGTACCCGGCTGGAGTAACCGCCATCACGACCTTTACCAGGGTCAGTGTAGGGGCGTTGGTGTTGCTGCTGGGCTGGGGTATCATCGGGCTGGCCGGGGCCTCGTTGGTGGCAAATCTGGTAGCTTTTGTGGTTTTAAGCCGCCTGCTAATCATCAAAATTTTCCGCCCCAGTTTGGATGTTGACCGGCCATTGCAACAAGGAATGATGGGGCAGAGTTTTCCGCTGATGATTAACCACTTGCTCTCAACTATCTTTTTCCGCATCGACGTTTTTATTCTTAAACCGGTGCGGGGCAGCGCCGAGGTGGGTTTTTATAGCGCGGCCTATAAGTATATTGACGGCATCAATGTTATTCCCCAATATTTTACCCTGGCTATTTTTCCGCTGATGAGCCGCCTTGCCGTCGATTCCCGCGAGTCGCTGGTGCGGGCCTATATTTTGAGCCTGCGCCTGTTGCTGCTGCTGGCCTTGCCCATTGCCACGGGGACGCCGTTTGTAGCCGGAGAGTTAATTCTCTTTTTGGCCGGGGAGCGGTTTTTGCCCGACTCGGTGATTGTGCTGCAATTGTTGATCTGGTTTTTGCCTTTTAGTTTTATTAACCAGGTGACGCAGTACGTGCTGATTGCCATTAACCAGCAGCGGCAATTGACTCGCGCCTTTGTGATTGGGGTGTTGTTTAACACCATTACCAACCTGATTTTTATTCCGCTCTACGGCTACCGGGCCGCAGCTGTCACCACTATTTTATCGGAGTGGGCGCTGCTGATTCCGTTTTATTTGCTGGTGCGGAAAAATCTGTGTATTGTCCCCTGGGTAGACGTGATATGGCGGCCGGCCATAGCCGCGACGGCGATGGGGGGCTGTTTGTGGTTCATTGGGGACATCAATTTCTTTGCCACCTTAGCCATCGGCGGGGGGGTATATTTGGCGACTCTGGTTTTGGTAGGGGGGTTGACTCAACACGATATGGGCGTGGTGTGGCGGGCGGTTCCATTGGGGCGGTTGAGGGAGAGATTTAGTATAAAATAAACGTAACTATTCACTCCCATGTCATTTCGAGGAGTTTACGACGAGAAATCCCTATGGAGCAACAATTAAAAGGGCTTTTGCTGGGTAAACCCACCAATTCACCTTCTTTCCAGCCATCTGATGGATAAAAGCGCCGTGTTAGGGATTTCTCCCTTCGGTCGAAATGACATGTCTGAATAGTTCAAATAAATCTCACTCCCCCCGGCACGCTTTACAAACCCCAAAAAGGCTCATATGATCCGTGCGAACCTGAAAGCCGTGTTCATCCTCTAAGCGGGACCGGACCAGATCAAACAGATCGTCGGAAAACTCCTCGATATTGCCGCACTGCAAACAAACCAGGTGATGGTGGCAACAGTGTTCCTTTAGGGCAAAGCAAGTTTGGCTGTCTCCCAAATTTGTGGGCGTAATCAGATCAAACTCTTGCAACAACTCCAGGGTGCGATAGACCGTGGCCAAACTGATATAGGCATTAACTTTTTGCACCTGGGCAAATATTTCCTCGGCGGTGATGTGCCCCTCTAACTGATTGATGGTCTCAAAGATTATGGCCCGCTGCGGCGTCATCCGCATTCCACGCGCCCGTAATTCTTCAATTAGACCGGCTTGAGTTTGGCCCATAAAATCATATCCCTTGCAAAGTTGTGTTGCCGCTTCCAAAGCAAAAGCGCGACCTGTGCCGGCGGACGACCATTGATCGTCACTATGCTGCCGCCGGTGGTCAATGGTTGTTTGTCGTTTTGATAATAGCTGCAACTAAAATTCTATCACACCTGCAAAACGACAGCAAAAATCGGGGTGCATGCGGGGCATTTGCGTTCTATTTAGCGTGTCTTTGGTCGCATTGGTCCAGGTAGCGTTTTTTCGACCAAAGGTAGCACTTTTTCCGGTAAAAAGTAGCATTTTGCCCCTATTAATTTGGGCGATTGTGTGCGATAATATAGGCTGTGATTGGAAGCGAGTGAAAAATTCTGGTTAACTTTGCTTTAGTTGTCTAAAGGGCTGCGGACGGCCTTGCCGCCACGCTTGAGGACGTGGGTGTAGATCATGGTGGTTTCGACGCTTTTGTGGCCCATTAGCTCCTGAATAGTCCGAATATCATAGCCGTTTTCCAGAAGGTGGGTGGCAAAGGAGTGGCGGAAGGTGTGGCAACTGACCGGTTTGTTGATTTGGGCAGTTTTAACCGCGTTTCTGACCGCATTTTGAAGCCCTTTTTCGCTGAGATGGTGACGACGGTCGAGGCCGGTATGAGGGTCTTGGGAGAGTTTGTGACTGGGGAAGACGTACTGCCACATCCATTCCCGGTTGGCGTTGGGGTATTTTCTTTCCAGGGCGTGCGGCAGGTAGACCTCTCCATAGCCTTGCTCCAGGTCATTTTGATGGAGGGCCTGGGCATAGCGTAATTGACGTTGTAGCGGGGTATGCAAGATATCGGGCAAGATGGTATCTCGATCTTTGTTTCCTTTGCCACTGCGGACGATGATTTGATAGCGGTCAAAGTGAACGTCTTTTACCCGCAGGCGAACGCACTCCATAAGTCGGAGACCGCTGCCGTAGAGGAGTTGAGCCATCAGTTGATAAGGGTCTGTCAGGCAGGCAATGACTCGATTTATCTCGTCTTTGTTCATTACAACCGGTAGGCGTGCCGACTTTTTGGCCCGCGCCGCGTCAATAGGCCTGTCTAGCTCGTGATGGAGGACCTGTTGGTACAGAAACAACAGGGCGGCCAGAGCTTGATTTTGGGTGGAGGGGGCCACGTGTTCATTGATGGCCAGGTGGGTGAGGAACTGCTCGATTTCAGTGGTATTCATGTTTTTTGGGTGTTTCTTGTTGTGGAATAGGATGAAGCGTTTAATCCAATTAGCATAAGTTTCTTCAGTGCGGGGAGCGTAGTGTCGCCTGCGTAGGGTATGGCGTACTTGATCGAGCAGTTTTGGGGGGTGGTTTTTCATTTCGGTCTCCTTTCTGGTTATAGCTTTTTTAGTAGTACATTTGTCCTATAAACATTTGTTCTATTATATTCAATTTGAATGGCAACGCAAGTTGGCGTATAAGAATTTATGGGGAACTTGTCCGCCTAATAATTTATGATATACTGGTAGGCATAAGAATTTATGGGGAACAAAGGGGCGTAAGAATTTATGAGGAATTTGTTCCCCCAATAACTTGTTAGCCGGAAAGGGGTGGCCGATGAGCGACACAGTCTATTCTAATCATAGCGAAGAAACTCCCATTGGGTCTGTAGCTATGTCAATTTGGGAACCAACAGCCCGTAACATAGGTACAGCACTTCTCAAAGCAGGATACCCTGTCGGATTCTTTAATCGGAGTGTATGTGGAATTTTGGTTGATAGTCAAAATATTGCTGGAGTAGAGAGGATTTACCAAATCAAAGGAGAGAGCCGTATTGGTAAAGTGATGCCCGCAGTTTTTGAGTCACCGAGATTGGTAGACATGATTGATGAAACCAGAATCGCACCTGATTTTTGCCGTATCGTCTTGAATGCTAGAGAATTGACCTCGCGGATTGGTTCATTGTGTTTTCTACGTGTACCGATTACCCAAGATGCTGCAAATGAACTACCAGCAATAATGGTTTCAAGGACTTCAGATAACATACCTTGTATCCAGAATTGGGATCCGAGAGGTTATACCGCAGTTCGGCTGCTTTTCAGAGAGGCGGTAAAGCAAGGGGTTAGATTTCTGGCAGGAACCTCAATGAATACTAGCGGGCATCCTGAGATTACATATCAAGAAGATGGTATTGCTTTTGCGAGAAATCATAATATCCCACTTTTCCTCACTGAGACAAGACAAAAACAGATAGCACAAGGTTCATATCCGATAATAAGTATAGACCAAACGGGAGTTAAAGTAATCAGGCATGGATTTTTCCCCAGTGAGCTGTTTCGGATTCTGTTAAGTTGTGAAGATATAGATACTGGAAACGCGATTCAATCAAAGTACCCTCAGATGCAAGTGAGAGAAGAATTGGCAATTACTACCAATCCATATCAGCTAAGAAATCTTTTGATCGAACATCTGAACGGACTATCTAACAATATATCTGAGAAATCTTTGTTCTAACAAAAGGGACTATTTCTCAACTGTAGCGATTTGAGTGCAATTGATCTAAATAGTAAAATATTCTGGGGTAATAAACCATTTGTAAGAAAAAGAGTGATTCCCCCCAGAAAATTCCGGCTAACAATGCCAATCAACACGAATTGGAAAGCCCGGTTTTTTATTGAGCTTGGTTGGGCTTGTGAAGGTTTCAAGGCTGCAAAGTTCCGTTGCCAACCTTTCCAATCGTGTTATTGGCGGGCGTTGGGCAACTGCGGTAGCTAAACGGTGTCACAGTTGTCTGAACGCGAGGCGATTGTGGCGCAGCTTGAAAAGAATACGTTGTTTTATGGCGATAACCTGGCAATTTTACGGGAACATATTGCTGATGAAAGCAT
>JAJRVO010000441.1 GCA_024277275.1 Chloroflexota bacterium | reverse complement strand
TTTGGCGAGCCTTTGCAGCCCTTTCCGGAGTTAAATCTTTTAAGTAACGCTTAAAAGCCTCCCAACGAACCGCCTCTGTTGCCCCAACTTCTGTTCTGTTAGATTTGGCAAAACCGGCGGCAATAAAAGCTACTCCCCCAACAGCCAAACTTAAACACGGGCAAACAACCAAGTAGGTATAGCTTGAAAAAGCGGCCAAAGCCACCAAAGCCAAAACAATACCCATAATGATGCTGGCCCCTCCAAATGCCGCATACTGTCGCCGAACCCCGCTGGTGTCTTCAGCAAAGTAACCGGCCTTTGCAATTTCGGCGTCTATTTGATTTCTTATCTCCGGGGTAGCCATATACAGCGTGCGCCGCATATCGGATAATGTGCGTTGTCTGGCCCCCATATAGCCAAATATCTTGCCGTAGAGGGTGGCTTCGTAAGGTTTAACAGCTTTTTCCTGATCAACGTTGTATAAATTAAAAACTGATACTAATTCACCTTCATCATCATCTTCTTCTTCATCATCACGGTCTTTATAAACGTGAATGGCCCCTTTAGCAGCCAAATCCAGTAACGTTGCCATAATATGCCTGGATCCGGTTTTACCGTCTAACAATGCGCCGGCCACAGCCGGAGATAATTTACCGGGCGGAGATTTTACATATTTCGGAACTTTTTCATCCAAAGTGGGCGCAACCCGGAGTTGTAGATACCACCAGCCAAATGCCACCAGGGGACCAAGCAGCAAAATCAGAACTGTCAAAACTATAGAACCCCAAAATAGATAGGGAACGGTGTCGGCATGTTGCTGCCAGGCGGGCGCTCTGCCTTGCACTATACCATGCGGAAACGTTAGCGAAATTTCCAGCTTGTCGCCGGCGCCAATACTGGTGGCCCTAAAAATTGCTTTGTTAGCTTCGGGAATAAAATTTTCGGTACTAACGCCGGTGCTACTCTGCTTAAGTCGTTCCTGACCAATATCTTCCGGTAAATTTACCGTAATTGTAGATGTGCCAATAGGCGCGGTTGCCGCATCTCCATAAGGTCGCCAATCAAGCCTATCTCCTTCGTTGTAAAACAGAACAGTTCCTACCACAAAGTAACGCAATACAAACTTGGTAGAAGCCACATTATTTGGAGGAAAATGAAGCTGAATAGTCTGGTAGCCTTCTGATGACACCACCCGAAAAGTATATTCAGCCTGGGTATCGGTTTCTTGATATCCTCGTTGCCCGCCGGTGGCGTTCAATTCTATAACCTGAACGTTACTTATAGATTCCAATTTGTCCGTTGGAATAACTCTTTGGAAGGTTGTAGCGCCGCTAACCAAAGCAACTTCATGTATCTCCTCAACGGTAACGCCCGAATTCTGCTGCAGCGACAAAGTTACATCGTAACGGAGCCATTGAGCAACGTTATTTTGAGCCGCTACATCGCCTAAACCTACCAGTAGCAACGCCATCAACACGCCCATCCATATATGTTTCCGCATAAAAGCTTTACACCTCTCAACTTTCAAAAAACATTTTTTTCTATCCCCATTATAGCCGTTTTTAACTGTAACCGTCAAGCAGCTACACTAAATCTGCAAGTTTTGTATTCATGTGCTTGGTGGTACAATAATGACACCTAACTCAGGAGAAATAACCTTGCAATGAAGACACACGCCTTTGACGCTATCATCTTTGATCACGACGGCACGCTGGTTGATACCGAAAGCCCGGACTTTGAAGCCTGCAAAATGCTCTTTGCAGAGTACGGCCTGTCTCTGTCTCTGGAACATTGGGCCGAAAAAATTGTTGGCCGTATGGACGGTTACGATAATCTGTTTAATGAGATTGCTCAAACCGGCAATAATGGCGCAACCCCGGCCGATATGTGGCAGCGTCTAAAAGAGCTGTGGAGCATTACCCTGGAAAATGTTGAACTTATGCCGGGGGCAAACAGCCTGCTTAACCAGTTGCAGGGGGCAAGCTATCCGCTGGGCGTGGCTACCGCCGCCGATAAAGCCTGGGTAACGCGCTGGCTCACTCATTTTAACCTGTTGCCCTACTTTCAAGCAATAGCCACCGGCGATGACATTACCCACAACAAACCGGCCCCCGACGTTTATCTTTTTGCCGCCGCGCAACTGAACGTTAAACCGCAGCGATGCCTGGTTTTTGAAGACTCCGTAGCCGGGGCGCAATCGGCCAAAGCCGCCGGGATGACGGTTATTGCCGTACCCAGTCACGTCACCAAAACATTAGATTTTAGCCAGGCCGACGGCGTTATTGACGGTCTGGAATACGTTACGTTGGAGTGGATTGAAAAGCTGGGTAACACTAAACAATGAACAATTAGCAATTAACAATTAACAATTAACAACGACTGAGACACGCTTTCTGATTTCTATTTTGTAATTTCTAATTCATTCAACCTTTCAGGGAGCCACTTATAAAGCGAGGCTTCACACGCACCCAATGAAACCCGACAGCAGGGGTGCAACAAGGACAATTTTTGTTCATTGTTCATTGATAATTGTTACTAAAATTGCACCATAAGGGATTTGGGGGTTGGATGGCGAAAAAGACAGCTTATGTCATTTCGACCAACGGGAGAAATCCCTGGCGACTATGCCTGACTTGGAGGTGGCCGGCAAAAGGTCGTCTAACTCTGAGAGATGGCTAGACCTCTCCATCACCCAACCACGTTCTGAGTCAAAGTAACACCCCAGGGATTTCTCCCTGGCGGTCGAAATGACATGCCAGATGATTTGGGATGTCCATCGTTTCTTATGGCGCTATTTTAGTAATTGTTAATTGGTACAGGTTCAGTAAACTGGTAATTGCGCCAATCCCGTCAACGAATAACCAATGAATAAACGAATATCGGCTGGCATTCATTCGTTTGTTCGTTTAACATTCGTTGACGGAACGGGTTCACTGAACTTGTACGTTAATTGTTCATTGATAATTGTTAATTGGTTTAATAAGAGGGCATTATGCAAACTTACTTTGATACCGTAAAACCGCCTTTCTTTTCTGTCGATTTTCACTACTTCCGTATTCCGCGTGAAAAATGGGAACTTATGTTGACTCGTCTGGCTCAGATGGGAAGCAATATGATTACCGTCACCGTGCCCTGGGGATTTCATGAGGTTAATAAAGGTGCGGTTGACCTAACTGGGGCTTCCAATAGCAGGCGGGATGTGGCGGGGTTAATGGAGCTATGCATCGCGCTTAATTTTTACTGTATCCTCAAACCCGGCCCCTACAGCAGCAATAGCGGCATTTTGGGCAACGGTCTACCCAACTGGCTATCACCAGACTCTAACACTTTTCACGCCAACCTGCCAGCGGCTACAGAAAGCTGGTATAAAGCTATAAGCAAAATTTTGGTTGATCGCCAATGGCCCGCCGGCCCAATTGTCGCCCTGCAAATTAATTATGAGTCAGGCCAAGAATCTGTCCCTGCCTACAGCAAACAACTCACCGAGGTCAAGTGGCCCATCTGGCTGCGCAAGCGTTACCAGGGCATTGAAGCCCTCAACGCAGCCTATGGCGCTACATACCGTACAGTTAGCGAGGTATCGTTTCCCCAAAGCTGGAACCAGGAGCCAACGCCTTTGGAAGAGGATGCCAAAGCGTTTCTGGCAGAAGTTCAGGATAACACGCAAGGCAGTTACCATCAAATCCTGGTCGATGCAGGCTGGCAGATACCCATTTACCCCTCAGCCCCAGACGCTCACCCACAGTTGCCCGCTATGCAAACCTACTCTTTAACGGAACTCCACAAACCGGCAACTCTTGACCCGGACAACGTCATTATCAACTTGCAGCGCCCTATCCAGGTCGACCCCGACCCCGCCGACATTGGGGATAGCCCGGTCTGGGCCAATGACGCCCCCATCCGCGCCGACGCCTCGCTGCGACAAAAGTTCTGGAACGTCCGGCAACGCCTCTGGCTGCACACGCTGCCTAATGCCAATCTCGACGGCAACTTGCTGGTCGTTTCTTTTGACACAGGCGGGCTGGCAACTTCCGGTCAAGATGTCGCTCTAAAGATTAGTCTGGCAAAGGGAACAAAACCGGCGGCATATCGTTTGCGTTTTACGGGCCAATTATTGGCTGACAACAACCTGAAAGCGGCGCGGAGCAAATTAAGCGGCCCCTACCAAACCGAAGATGACGCGGCCCAAATCGATCTGATTTTTTACCTGAACAACCCGACCGACCCTTTAAGCGGTTTTCTTTTAACTTACCTACGGACGCTGCTTACCGCTCAAGCTCAAACGTTGGGCCGATGCGCAACCCTGGCTGCCGCGTTGGGCCAAACGCTTGACCCCGCTCAAACCGCCGCTAAAGCTCCGCCCGCCTCCGCCCGACCAACCCCCTACACGCTAACCGAAGCCCGGCGCGGCTTGAGCCAAGCCGACAAAATTCTGAGAAAAGCGATGGCCTCTATTGGAGGTCTGGAAGGCGGTTTCGACACAATGCTGGGCAGAAGCAGCGCCGGCATCCCTGAACCTGCGGCGACCTCGTTGACCATCAGCCCGGAAATTTTTGAGGGCAGCGCCAGGGAAATCCTGATTAAAACCGGAGAGGTTTGTAAGGCGGTTATTCCTGATTTAAAATCGACAGCAGAGGCTTTGCAAAAAACTATTGATACTCCCCAAGCGTTTACCATTGAGCAGTACCGGCAACGTTATGCCCAGACCGTAAACACAGCCCAAAGCGCCCGCGCATCGCTGCTTGAAATCATCGCCCAACTACGCGCTGAAATAGCCTCAGAAACGCTACCGCTGGTCGCCTGGCGAGTCCACAACCAGGTTCAGGAAATTGCAGAGAGCCTGCGTTGGGGCGTCTTACGAGGTTAAAAGTTATTCTGGTCAAGAACCTGCGCCAACCGTTTAACGCCTTCTTCTATCTCCATTTCGCTAAAAAAAGCAAAACTCAGACGGGCGCAATTGCGCAGCCCTTGCCGGCTGGAAAACTTAATCCCCGGCTGGAACCCCACATTGTGCCGATGGGCTTCAGTGAGCAACGCCCCGGTATCAATCTCCTCCGGCAAACGCAGCCAGGTAAAAAAGCCGCCGTGCGGTTCGGTGAAGGTAACAGACGCCGGAAGGTGTTGTCGCAAAGCCGCGCTCAAAACAGCCGCCCGCCGGCGGTAAGTCGCTTTTAAGCAACTCAGATGTTCCGCTTGCAGGCCAAGCTCAATGGCGCTGCGGACTATGCCCGAGGTAAAGGGATTCAGACCGCCGCCGCTATCCACCAAACCGCTCTTGGCCAACCGCTCCAGCAAAGCCGGCGCGCCCTGAATCCAGCCCAGGCGCAAGCCCGGCGCCAAAATTTTAGAAAACGACCCCAGTGAAAGCGTCGTTCCCGCATCAATGTAGCTGCCTAATAGCGGCGGCGGCGTGGCGGTATAAGCCAGCAAGTGATACACCTCGTCGGCAACAATCAAAAAGTTGTGTTGTTGGCTCAGTTCGACCAGTCGCTCCCGACGAGTGGCAGAGAGCGTTACGGCCGAGGGGTTGTGAAAGGTAGGGACGGTGTACAGAAAGACCGGCTTGTGTTTAGCTAATTTTTCTTCTAATGCCTCAATCATCAGTCCCTCTTCGTCAGTGGACAGGCTGATGACATTAAGGCCGTGGTCGGCAAAGATGCGGAGGGCCAAAAAGTAGCTGGGTTCCTCGACAAAGATAGTGTCGCCGGGCCTGGTAAAGAGCGTGCAGATTAAGTCAAGCCCCTGGGATGCCCCGGTCGTGACAAAGAGATGCTCGGCCTCAACCGGCATGCCGTAACCCTCGCTCAAAAATTGGGCCAGCGCGAGTCGAAAATAGCCGTGGCCGTAGTTTGCGCCGTAGTACAACAGCGAGGCGTCATCCTGGCTAAGACAATGAGCGGCAGCTTCTCGCAACGCCGCCAGCGGCAATAAAGATGGCGCCGGTTGCCCGACGCCAAAATCAATCATTCCTTCGGGGAGATTAAGTTGGGTAGTTTGAATAGTGGACATAAAACCTTCCTCATTTAAGATGCGCTTGATTTTACACTAACTTCTGTGATTAAAGAATTATTCGGAAGATAACCCACAGCCTTCTCCACCTCTACCTGCCCAAACATACGCCCCAAAATTCGCCGCGTATTCTCCGACAAGTTGCAGCCGGGTGCAATCACCGGGCACATTTGCCTGTAGCGAGGCTGTCGTGCAGCGTCCGTGTCGTTGCCAACCTGCATGGCAAAACGCTCAACATCTTCATCGGTGGCTTGCGCTATTTCTACTTTATCAAAGTCGAACAGGGTACGGCGGGCCAGCCAGTTGACCCGTAATGCGTGATCCTGGCGAGAATATTCTGCCGTCATATTGCTATCCAGAGCAGCCACTACCGGGCCTTCCACATTCAAAAACATCCGGCTCTGCCCGCAAACCCGACAGCCGTAGTAGGTGACAGAGTTCCACCACGGTAGCCGCACCTTGTGAGGGCCACAACGAGCCAGGCAATGCGGGCAGAACAGTTGCGAGGCTTTGCTTCCCAATCGCTTTGTGGTTTGTCTGGCAATCTCGTATAGCAACTGAACGGCCAAAAAGCGCAATCGATGTCCTTTGTTTGTAGCGATTTCTTGCAATACAGGAACAACCTCGCCGCCTAAAGGCGCAATTTGATAAAAATCTGCCGGCTTAACAAGATAGTCAAATAACTTTTGGAGGTACTTTGTATCGGTTACAAGATTATATTGCTCATAACATATTTGTCGAGCGCCGTCTCCAGTCCCAAAATTACCGCGAAACTTGTAAGATTGCCGGGCCGCTTCAAACAAATCCTTTACGTCTGTCACGGTTAGCTGCGTGTTCGGCACATTTTTGTCTCCGGCAAAACAGTTAACAGACAATGTAACCTGAGTATAGGCGTGGCTGGTTTT
>JAJRVO010000440.1 GCA_024277275.1 Chloroflexota bacterium | reverse complement strand
TTCCAGGATACGGTGGTGGCCTGTGTCGGCGATGAAAAGGCGCTGCTCTGGCCCCGGCAAAAGTTTGGATGGATAGTTGAGCGGGCGAGCGGGTTCGGTTATTGTTTCAGGGCGCAGTTCAAGCGGGGCGCGGTTAAGCAGCCCTTTGCCATCGAAGTCGGCAATTATTTTTTGAATTTTTGGGGCATACTCTTCGGCCAGAATCTCGCCGGATTGGGTGTCGACAATTTTGCCTTGCGGGTCAAGCGTTATAACGGTGGGCCAGGCCCGGACGGCGTAGCTTTGCCACACTGTAAAATCGGCATCGTTGACCACCGGGTGGTGGATGCCGTGACGCATCACTGCTTCGCGGATATTGGCGGTCAACTTCTCGGTGGGGAATTTGGCGGAATGGACGCTGATGACAACCAACTCGTCGGCAAACCGCTCACGGAGTCGACGCAACTGCGCGACATTGTGATGACAGTTAATTCAGCAAAACGTCCAGAACTCCAGCAAAACAATTTTACCGCGTAATTCTTGCAGCGTTAACGGGCGGGGAGTATTGAGCCACTCCAGGTTATATGGAAACTCAGGGGCATTTATTTTAGCCTGACCGAACATTGGGTTTCTCCTTAAAAGATTTGGCAATTAGCGTCTTAGGCTTTTACATCGACAAGAAATTTATCAAGGTTGCAAGGTTGCAGGGTAGCAGGTTCGGTAATTTGCTACTCTGCAACCTTGCAACTTTGTTTCCCAAGCGAAGTCTTGGAAAAAACCTGGTAGCCTTAATCACACTCCCAACATAACTAATGATGTTATTGTAGCATGGTTTTTGCTGATTTGTAGTTGCAAAGAGGATTGGGCGGTTTTTATTGCGGGTCTGTAAAAGCCCGACGCGGAGGAATGCTCATTGTGGAAGATTGGAAGGCCGGAAGATTGGTTTGTTTCTCGGTTACCAACCTTCCACTTCTTCCAGCCTTCCAATCTTGCTTAACCTTGTCTCAGGGCTGTTCAGTTCTCACCAATCGCCGGTGATTTTACCGCCAAGGATGCCAAGATCGCCAAGATTTTTATAAATTCTTTGCGTCCTTGGCGCTCTTGGCGGTTTAAAAATTATGCCGCGCCTTAGAACTGAACAGCCCTGAACCTTGTCCCCAACAAGAATGTTCCAATTAAGGTTGGTAATCGCCGACGCTTTGCAAAAATCCATTTTCTCAGGTATCATTTGATGACTAGTACAGCTTGGCGGAAGTCTTTCGGTAGTTACAAGCAGCGCGTTGCTTAGTTTATGGAGTGAAAAAGTGCACTTTTTCACTCCATAAAATACCGAAGGATTTACGCCGCCGTGTACTAGGCAAGCGGTTGACTGTTAGCCTTTGCGCCCTGCCATACCGGGTGGGAAAGTAGCGATTAGAGGAGAGTTTTGACACGTGGCTTCGCAAGCTCTATATAGAAAGTGGCGCTCGCAGACGTTTGATGAAATCATCGGACAGCAGCATGTGACCCAAACGTTGATTAACGCCCTAAAGTTAGATCGGGTGGCGCACGCTTACCTGTTTGCCGGACCGCGAGGCACCGGCAAAACCAGCACGGCGCGTCTGCTGGCCAAAGCCGTTAACTGCCTGGCAGAAGATGTCGCTGATCGCCCCTGTAATGAGTGCCCCATTTGTATTGCCGTCAATGAAGCGTGCTTGATGGATTTGATTGAGATTGATGCCGCTTCCAATACCGGCGTCGATGACATCCGTGATTTGCGGGACAAGATTGGTTTTCGACCAGCCGAGGCTCGCATCAAATTCTACGTCATCGACGAAGTTCACATGCTCTCCAATTCTGCTTTTAATGCGTTGCTCAAAACATTGGAAGAGCCGCCAGGCCATGTGGTGTTTGTTTTGGCGACTACAGAGCCGGAAAAAATTCCGGCCACTATTACCTCTCGCTGCCAACGGTTCGATTTTAAGCGTATCAAACTGAATGATACTGCCCAGCGGCTCGAGCATATCGTCTCGCAAGAAGGATTTGCGGCAGAGTCGGCGGCTTTGGAGTTTATTGCCAAGCAGGGAGGCGGCTCCATGCGCGATGCCATCAGTTTGCTGGACCAAATGGTGGCTTACGGCGGCGAAAGCGTCACCCTTGAGCTGGTTCAAACCGTGCTGGGCACTGTGGCGTCGCAGTCGGTGATTGAGTTGGTCGACGCGCTGATTGACCAAAATATGGCCGTCGGATTGGATATTATTAACGACGTGGTTAGCGATGGCGTGGACCCGCGCCAATTTGCCCGTGAGCTTGTGGAATATTTACGCTCGGTGATGTTGGTTAATTTGGGAAATGATGCAGCGATGCTGAATTTACCCGAAGAAACACTGACCGCCATAAAGAGACAGGCCGCCCGGACTGATGCGGCCTCGATTGTGCGGGCCACATCCCGGTTTAACGCGGCTCAAGTCGATATAAAATCCGGTTTGCTGGCTATTCCCCAGTTGCCGTTGGAGTTGGCTTTTGTTGAAGCGGCTACCCCGGTAGCTATGGTTACTCCTGTAGCTGCGGCTACCCCGGTGTCGGCGATACATTCAGCCCCGGTGCAAGTTCCCGCCTCAACACCAGTTTCACCCAGAGTCGCGCCGTCTAAAACTGCTTTGCCCGCTCAACCTCTGCCACCCTCGGACAGCGCTGCCGGTTCCGTAGCCCCGGCA
>JAJRVO010000439.1 GCA_024277275.1 Chloroflexota bacterium | reverse complement strand
TCAATGCGCCTGAGTCGATTTGCTGGCGTAGTATTTCGGCCAGTTGGTAATATTTTGGGATTGGACCTGTTGTGATTGCCATTGGTTCTAAATTCATCTATACAACTGGACGTATAGACTAATACAGGCGGAAGAATTTGTCAAATTTGTGTATCTTCTCAATAATTCGGGTAGCACCCGGGCCTGGTAAGATTCCAGCACCCTGGGGATTTGTTTGATTGCTTCCAGCAGTCGCTCGCTGCCTTGTTTGGCGGTATCGCGCTCAAGCTCTTCAAAAATCAGGATGCCTTCTCTCAGGGCCATCTTTATTTCGCGCAGGTAGCGTTTGTCTTCGACATCCAGCAGAGCGCAGTAATCTTTGACCAGCTTTACGGTGGGGTCGTCTTCGCCGGCGTTGCGCTCAACAATGTCATTAATTCTCCTGGCTAACTCGTCGCTTACTCGCTTTACGGTATTGGCCTCTTGGCTCCGGCGAATGTGTTCAATTTCTTTTTTCATCCAGCGCATGTTCTGATTTCCGGAACAGGTACCGCTGGTAACGGCCTACAGATTTTCCAGCATCTGACCGGTGGTTCCTTCGACATAGTTAAGCATAAAACGATCGTGTACTTCAAGTAAATATTGCAATTTAATCGGCGGGTAAGCGTCGGGCGGGTCGTCGGCAATTATAGTTTGTTCTTTCAGGCTATAGTCGTTATACAGGGCGTTTTCCATTTCAACCACATTGTAAAGGAAGCGAATCCAGGCCCGGTAGATATCAGCCAGCGACATAAAACGCAGTCCATCCGGCCCAACTACAACCCCCCATTCCATGCCAAAGCCCAGGCGGCGAACCACGCCTATCTCATACATACCCAGCATCGAGTCGACTTCGGGGTTGATGTGGTGCATGACCTTTTGATAGGCCAGGGTGCCATCCATGCCGGCGTAGGCGTGGATAATCTTGAAGCCGCCGGGATGGAGCTGGCCAAATTCATTTATGTCGTAAACCCGACCATCGATGACCATCCAAAAGCCGTCTTTATGGTTGTTGCGCAGCACAATTTCAGAGGCGGGGTAAGCCTCCTTCTTGTCGATGTGCGAGCCGGTGTAGGTGGTGAAGATATCCTGCATGTACCGTTCTTCGCCCACCATGCGGTATAGGGTTTTGTTGACTTGGGCCTCTATCTCTTCGTCGGTTCCTTCGCTGTAGCGGCGCAGCACGCCCTTAATGGCGTCCATTACCGAGTTGGCAAAACCGGTGCGACCGCAAACATAAAAGTAGCCTCCCTGCCCGCCATCTTTCTTGCTGCGGAGCAGGTCCCACAGAACTTTAGCATTCTCTTTGCGTAAAATTTCATCGCCGATGTACCGTTTTTCGCCCGGCTCACAGACAAAATGGCCGGCGCCGTTTTGAACAAACTTGGTATCAACCGGATCGCGTGAGAAGGCCGGACGAATATGCAGGCGACCTTTGGCTGCAATCGGTCCAAACTCTTCCTGGTAATAAAACTCGGTCCGGGTACGGGTTCCTAGAAACAGCCAGCTATCTCCAACATTCTCCTGGTTGGCTCGCTCCTGGATAAAGCCCCGAAAGGGGGCAATGTCTGTGCCTCCGGCAAACATCACAATTGGAATAGCAGGGTCTTCCGGTAAATTAAAGCGGGGCGGGTGAACCAGCCTTAGCGACACTTGCCCCCGATCTTCCGGCTTGGTAAAGGCAGTATCGCCCAGAAAATGAGACGAGGTGCCGTAGCGTTCCTCTGTTTGTGATACTTCGGTGTCCCGAGTGTTGTACTGCAACCGGCCGATGGTTAAGGTTAATTCTGAGGCGCCATTAAGGTTGCCGTGATTCATAGTAGAGGAGATGGAGTACATACGGAATGACTCCGGCGGGACAATGCGACAGATATGTTCTCGCTCACCGGGGTGGGCCTTCCAGAGGCGTTTGGGGTCAAAACCGGCTTGCGAAAGCATATTGAGCAGGTCCCACAACTCCCACTGGTCCTCTGCTCGCGCTTCAACAATCCGTCTGAGTTTTCCGTTAAGACTAATTGCATAGAGCGCCTTGGCCGCCGGGCGCTCCACAGGCCGGATGCGACCAAACTTGAGGAGCGTCCGAATTGGCAGCGTTGTTGTTTCTTTGTAACCGTGCCGGAGATTGACCGCCTCGCGCCATGCGGCTGTTAGGGTGATTTTTTCATATCCCTTGGCCTTGAGCGCAGCCAGGGTTTTATCAATCAGATCATCGCTATTTTCGGGTAAAACGGCACAACGGTCGCCGGGCAGATAGCGGATGCCGGTTTGCGATACATCGAACACAACCCGCTTGACCCATTTTGTGGTATCGCCATCGGTATTGGTAATTTCAATTTCTTTAACAGGAGCATGGTGGCTGGATTGGGGAAAATCGTCCTCACGTTCAGCTTGGGAATAGGTCAACTCGTCAACAGCTAAATCCCAAACACGATCTTTGAATAATCCCTTGAACCCGCCAATAGTTACGCTGCGGCCAACTTTAAAGGCAATATCCAGATAACCATATGCTTTTACTTTATGCCGGCTAAGAAAACCGCTTTCACCGGCATAGGCCGCTGTCGCCTCTTTGTAAATACCTGTCAGAATGGGATCGCCACGTTTTTCTACGTACTCGGCTACGGAAATTTCGCCGAGAGCCTCAAAAAAATCTTGCCAATGTTTGGGATACCACTCTCTCATATTGAGCATTTCTTTGCCCAGGTGCGTGTTGTAGGTATGACGGCTGAAGAATACGTCTAACATATGAAAAGAGGGGGCCGAGACGCCGCTTGGCCCAACGGGCGCATCTACGACTTGGGGGAGGGGGTAGAAGCAGGGAAGAAAGAGTCAAAGCGTCCATTTACCCAAGCTAATCGTAAGTGAAGTAGATGGTTGAAGCCATCTTCACTCCAACGCATGCCCACCCCCTT
>JAJRVO010000438.1 GCA_024277275.1 Chloroflexota bacterium | reverse complement strand
TTAGCGCTTCTGCTGTTTTAGTAAAAATCTTTTTCAATGTTTCTGTCAATATCATCAGGCTTGTATTCCTTTCTGGAGTTTGGCAGTTTCCAGAAACTATATCACAATTTTGGGAGGATTTAAATTTTGGAACTCCCTTACCCAACTCTATAAACTCTATAAACTCACCCAACTTATCAGGAGCTAGCTTATGGCTGAACAATCTCTTAGACTACTGGAAGTAGAAAACTTAAAAAAGTATTTTCCCCTACGGGTGGGACGTTTTGGCGCCAGCACCCATACGGTGAAGGCCGTGGATGACATAAGTTTTTATATTGAGAAAGGTGAAACATTGGGCTTGGTGGGGGAGAGCGGCTCCGGCAAGACAACCGTTGGGCGGGCCATTCTGCGTGCGTTCGAGCCGACGAGCGGCAGCATCCGCTTTCAGGTTCGGAAGGATGAGTTTACCGATGTGCTGGCATTGAGCAAGAGAGAAATGAAGTCATTTCGCCAGCATATGCAAATGATTTTTCAGGATCCGTATTCCTCTCTCAATCCGCGCATGACCGTTAGAGATATCATTGCCGAACCGTTGGTTGTAAACAAACTGGCCAGGGGATCGGAACTGAACGAGCGCGTGCGTGAGGTTGCGCTCCGCTGTCGTCTGAATGTTGAACACTTGCGGCGTTCTCCCCACGCCTTTAGCGGCGGCCAGCGACAGCGCATTGGCATTGCCCGCGCGCTCGCTTTGCACCCTGAGTTCATTGTGTGTGATGAGTCGGTTTCTGCTCTGGACGTCTCGGTTCAGGCCGAGATACTAAACCTTCTGGGAGACCTACAGGAAGAGTTTGGCTTGACCTATCTTTTTATTGCCCATGATTTAAGTGTGGTTGAATATATCAGCGACCGGGTGGCTGTTATGTATCTGGGCCGATTAGTGGAGATGGCGCCGACCAAGGAACTGTTTTTTAACCCCCTGCACCCCTATACGGAAGCGCTGATGTCGGCCATCCCGGCTCCCGACCCTGACGCCCCCCTAAAACCGGTGGTGCTGGAGGGAGAAATTCCAAGTCCCATCGATCCCCCGCCTGGCTGTCACTTTCATCCCCGCTGCCGGTACGCGGAAGAGATTTGCCGAACTGCCAGACCTGAATGGAAGGAATATCAGCCCGGCCACGTCTCAGCCTGCCATCTTTCAGACAGGCTAACCCTGGTAGGGGCGGAGGAAATAGGCGAAGCCGCCTCTGTCCGGCCGTCCAGTTACAAAGGTGGGGCTGGATTGGATAATCCCCAGGTATAAGAATCAGGGATTGAACCCTGGCAAAGGTGTAGGTGTGGCTGGCCGGCAGCAGGGCAAATATGAGCCGTCGATTAATCGGGCCGCAAAATTGGTGTACACCAATTTTGCGTTTATTATTTCAGGAGAATTTAGCCATGCCCAAGAATAAAGTCCTAATTCCGCTGAACCGATCTGGGCTTAGCCAAAAAATATTGCCTCATGTGGAAAAACTTATTTCCGCTAACGAGAATGACTTAGTTTTATTTTATGTAACCACCCCCCCCAGGGGCATTGGCTTTGGGGCGCCAGACCCGGGGTCCGGGTATGCGCTTAAGCCCGGTGGCGAGCCGGTAGGGCCAACACCTCACCCCATTTATGTTACCCAGCAGGAAGATAGCATAAAAGCCAACGTTGAGGCCGAACTGCTGCCGGTAACTAAGCGCCTCAAGGAAGCGGGTTATGGGGTCTCAATTCTGATAGATTTTAGCGAAGCCCCAATTGAAGAAATTTTGCGTGTAATTGCCAAGAGCAACATCAATCTGGTAGCTATGTCTACCCGCGCCCCTGTGGGCGTAACCCGATTCTTCTTTAGAGACATAGCCGACACAATAGCCCAAAAAGCAGAGATTCCTGTGTTGCTAATACATCCTGCCGAAGAATAGCAAGGAGACCAATGTGACCGAAACAAAAGTCAAAGGGATGCTCGCCATTGACGAATTAAAAGCAAAAGTTGCCAACGGCGAGGTGGAAACGGTCTTGGCAGTGCTTCCAGACTTGTATGGTCGCCTAATTGGCAAACGGATTACCGGCGACTTTTTCCTGGAGCATACAGCCGGGCACGGCATGCACATCTGTGATTATCTACTCACCGTTGATATGGAAATGGAGGTCATCGAGGGGTATAAATTTGCCAACTGGGAGCTGGGGTACGGGGATTTACACTGCGTCCCAGATTTCAAGACCTTGCGTTTGCTGACCTGGCTCGACAAATCGGCCCTGGTCATCTGTGACCTGCAAACAGAACCCGGCTGCCAGCCGGTAGAAGTCGCGCCCCGAACTATGCTCAACCGGCAAATTGAACGCCTGACCGAGGCCGGCTACAGCGCCAAAGGCGGCTCTGAAATAGAATATTTCATCTTCAAAGAGAGCTACGAGTCGGCCCGCGAAAAAAATTATGATGGCCTGAATATCTACGGTTGGTACATTGAAGATTATCATATGCTTCAGGGTACCAAAGAAGAAGCGCTCAACGCAGCCGCGCGAAAGCATATGGACAACAGCGGTATTCCGGTTGAATTCAGCAAAGGCGAGGCGAGTCCCGGCCAGCATGAACTCAACCTGCGCTATGCCGATGTCCTGGAAATTGCCGACCGGCACGTTATCTACAAGCAGGGTTTAAAAGAGATTGCTATGGCCCAGGGATTGGCCGTTACATTTATGGCCAAGTGGCGCAGTGATTTAGCCGGGTCGAGTATGCACCTGCATTTAAGTTTGTGGGATAACGATACCGGCCAGAATGTCTTCCCCGGTAAGCATAAGGCCGGGCCAATAGAAGTCTCTGACGAATTTCGGTGGTTCCTGGGCGGCTGGATGGCCCACGCCCCTGCCATAACCCCCTTCTACGCCCCTTATCCCAACTCTTACAAGCGGTATGTTTCCCAATCCTGGGCGCCCACCGCAATCGGCTGGAGCTACGATAACCGTACAGCCGGCTTCCGTATTGTTGGCCACGGAAACTCGCTGCGGATCGAGTGCCGTATTCCGGGGGCGGATTGCAATCCCTACCTGGCCTATGCCGCCTCAATTGCCGCCGGGCTTGATGGGATAGAAAACAAAATCGAACCACCCGGCATCTTTCAGGGCGATGTGTACACCGCTACCGGCTTGCCCAAGATACCCGGCGCCCTGCGCGACGCCACTGACGAACTGGAAAAGAGCGCTATGTTCCGTCGGGCCTTCGGCAGTGACGTGATTGATCACTATGTTCACTTTTTCCGCACCGAGCAACGCAAATATGACGAAGCTGTAACAAATTGGGAACGCGAAAGATATTTTGAGCGAGCCTGAATCAATTTGCGATTTACGATTTACAGCAGACAATCCAAAATCCAAAATCCAAAATGGTTTAAGGAGCAAACAATGCGATTACAAGATAAAGTAGCCTTAATTACCGGCGCCGGCAGCGGCATTGGCCGCGAAACCACGCTGCTTTTTGCCGCCGAAAGCGCCAAAATTGTGGTTGTTGACGTCAACGACGACGCCGGCCGGGAAACCGTACAGATGGTTGAAGAACAGGGCGGGCAAGCTGCCTATGTTCATGCCGACATTTCCAAAGCCGCCGACTGCGAAACTATGGTTCGGGTGGCCGAAGAAACCTACGGCAAGCTGAATGTGCTTTTCAACAACGCCGGCATCTCGCACGCCAATGATGATGACGCCGTTGCCACCGACGAGGATGTGTGGGATTTGACGATGGCCATTAACCTGAAGGGGGTTTTCCTGGGCTGCAAATACGGCATTCCCGCGCTGCGGCGGGCCGGCGGCGGCTCAATCATCAACACCGCTTCTTTTGTGGCTCTGTTAGGCGCGGCCACGCCCCAAATTGCCTATACCGCCAGCAAAGGCGGCGTGCTTTCGATGACCCGCGAACTGGCCGCCATCCACGCCCGCGAAAATATTCGGGTCAACGCCCTGTGCCCCGGCCCGCTGCATACTGAATTGCTGATGAAATATCTGAATACCGAGGAGAAAAAACAGCGCCGCCTGGTTCACATTCCAATGGGGCGTTTTGGTCAAGCCAAAGAAATAGCCCAGGCAGTCCTGTTCCTGGCGTCAGATGAGTCGTCGTTTGTAACCGGGTCCACCTTTACCGTTGATGGCGGCATTACGGCTGCCTATGTAACGCCGGAGTAGGAAAACATAGTAAACAGTAATCAGTAGTCAGTGAGCAGCGCCCCATGAAACTGATAACTGTTTACTGATAACTGTTTACTGATAACTGTTCACCGTTTTATGGAGAAGCCTATCATGTCCTTACTTACAACAACTATCGGCGCTTACCCCAAACCGGATTATGTCCCCACACCGGACTGGTTTAGAGAGGGGGGCGCAGGAATTCCAAACCCGACTGAAGCCTACCAGAAATATCTGGCCAACTTGCCGGATAACATCGAAGAAATTCTTGACCGGGGCACGCAAGACGTTGTCAACGACCAGGTGAATGCCGGCATCGACATTCCCTCAGACGGCGAGGTGCGGCGAGAAAATTACATCCATTACCACTGCCGTCACATCGCTGGCCTTGACTTCTCAAACTTAACCCAAAAAGCATCGCGGCAAG
>JAJRVO010000437.1 GCA_024277275.1 Chloroflexota bacterium | reverse complement strand
TAGATGTCAGACAAATTACAACAAGGACGCACTGCCGCGCGGATTGGCGACATGGCTAAAGCGCGCCGCCTGCTGACGGCAGCCGTACAAGAAACGCCCCATAACCCCGAAGCCTGGCTGGAACTAGCCGGCGTTGTGGAAAAACTGGCCGAAAAAAAGGGCTGTTTTATAAAAGTTTTGGAGCTTGACCCAAATCACAATGCAGCCAGGGCCGGTTTGACTCTGGTTGAGCAAAAAATGGCCGACCAGGCCGCAGCCCTCCCACCCGTTGTCGCAGATACGGGCCGCGCCCATCCTGAGACCGGCCTAACCCATTGCTATCGACACCCCGACGTGGAAACAGGTTTGCGCTGCAACCGCTGCAACAAACCCATTTGCCCCCAGTGCGCCCAACGCACCCCGGTTGGTTTTCGCTGCGCTGAGTGCATTGCGGAGCTAGAGAATCGCTACTACAGCCACGCCAAAGATACAGACCTTAACCCGTACGACAGGCCCTTAACCAAACCGATAGTCTCTTTTGTTGTACTTGGACTCATCATCCTGATTTGGGTGGCGATGGAAATAGCGGGAGGTTCCGAAGACAATGATGTCTTGATTGCCTTTGGGGCTAACTACGGCCCCCTGATTATGGAGGGGCAAATTTGGCGACTCTTCACCTCAATGTTTTTGCATATTGGCGCGCAACATTTGGCCTTTAACTTCATCGGGGTGATAGCCTTCGGCGTCGAGATGGAACGAATTTACGGGCGCTACCGTTACCTGGTTATCTATCTTCTGGCCGGCCTGTTTGGAAATTTAGCCAGCTTTGCGGTCTCAGGGCCGGCTATGTTTTCCGCCGGGGCTTCGGGAGCCATCTTTGGCGTCATCGGTATGAATTTAGCCTTTTTCCTGATTTACCGGCACAGAATGGGCGAATATGGCCGCCAGCGACGAAAAATGGTACTTGTTTTGGTAGCGGTCAGCCTGGTTTTGGGATATACGGTCTTGCCGTCCGATAACCTGGCGCATATGGGGGGGTTGCTGGGCGGTTTTGTGCTGGGCTATGGGTTGACTCCCCGCTATCGGGTTGACCACAACAGTTCGCCCCGGCGCATTATCGACCGGGCCTCGTTGCTGAGACGGTGGTGGGTTTCCACGCTGGGGCTGATAATGCTGGTCGGCGGGGTGTGGCTGGCGTTTACCTACTGGTCGGGGGTACAACAAACCAGGGCTGCTGAAGATGGGCCGGATATAAAACCCATCACATACGGCCAAACAGTAGAAGACACCCTGGCCGCCGGCGACCACATTGGCATTTGGGTCTTTGAGGGCGAAGCGGGCCAAACAGTCACTATTGCCATGAAAAGCGACTCGCTGGACGCCCTGCTGGAGTTGTACGGCCCTGACAAAGGCAACTTTTTCTTAACCCACGACGACAACAGCGGAGAAAACCTCAACGCCCGCATCAAGGCGTATCGCCTGCCCGACACCGGGCATTATATCATTGCCGCTATAAGCGCAGATGAAAGTTTCGGCCCGTATGAGTTAACGTTAACTCTGGAGCCGTAAATTACAATCCTTAATTCTTGAGAATTAAAAACCCTTTTCTCTTAAGAAATGTTCTATCGTTGTCACAAAATCCTTGCCGGTCTTAAGAAGTTGTTCAGCTTCCTCTTTGGGGATAGTGAAGGTATGCGTATAGTCTCCTATTTGTCGTTTTTGGAAAGCCCGGTTTATTTCCCGGCCCATATCTTTGGAAAAAATACCCGTTTTGATGAACTCTTTGCCAAAGATAGAAATCACGCCGCTATGGGATGAAAATGACAATCCTTTGGTAAGCAACACAGCCTGGGCTGCATAAAACATAGCGTAATACGTTCTTGAAACTGAAGATTCATAGTCGCCGGCATTAATAAGCAAGGCAGCGCTTAAAAGGTACTTTTTAGCCCGTTCAATTAACGACTCAATCTCAGTCATGCCGGTAATCCCTCGCGGCGAACATTAATAAGCAAAGGGCTATTGTCGGTGTTGTAGCTGGCCTCAGATAAGGGATAGACTGATATCAACACATCGTATTTTAGATTTATATTGGTGATAATGTCGATCATCCGGTCAATCTCTTGTCCGGGAATAACATCTCCCTTAAGCATTACCAAGAGATCTATATCAGACTCTTCCGTGGCATCCCCTCTGGCCCACGAGCCATAAAGAATAACCTGTTTCAAACGTTGCCTGTACAGCTTCTCAATTTCTGCCCTGAATTCCTCGATTATTTTTTTTATAGTTGTTGATCCTGCTTGCATAGTTTTTGCCATCAGTTGAAGTTCCGGTTTCATAGACAAGTATATCTATTTAGCGGCAAAACGTCAATCAGTCCCTAAACCAATTTGCGATTTTGGATTTTGGATTTTGGATTTACGATTAAGGCGACTTAGAGCGTGTTTCTTAAATCGTGTGGGCCAGACCGCAGAGGTTTCTTAAGCCCATTTTAACTGCAAGTTAGGGTCATAATCGAGGCAAATTCGCTTGAAAATATCTCGCAAAAAACCTCTGCGGTCTTTAAGAAACAC
>JAJRVO010000436.1 GCA_024277275.1 Chloroflexota bacterium | reverse complement strand
TAATTTTTTACCATAATCTGTGTTTATCTGCGAAAATCTGTGTCCTATTCTCTGGCTTTCAGAATGTTACTTTGTGACCGTGCTGAGTATAGTTGATGAATCGCTTGCACCTTTTGCAACATTCGGCGCAGCAAAACCCGAGTAATTGTTGCTGATAAAGAATTTGGTTGTTTTCTAAATTTAGGCAACATCCCTCGTTCTCAAATTAGAGTTTGGGAACGAGTAAAAAAACAAGGAAGATTCTTTAGCCAGTATGTTTTATACCACGCTGACTCAACAATGTCAACGTGTACTACTCAGGTTACTTATTTTCAACGTGAAAACGTTTTGCTTTTAGTTCAAAACGGGGCAGCGTATCCCGTGGAACGGCGGTTACGGTGGGACGCAGCCCCAAATTACTGTTAATTGAGTGGCTGATGGCCGTGGCAATTGCCGCGCCGTCGGCGCCGTCGGCCAGTTCAACTTCAATGGCTAACTCATCCATCTGGCCTCGTTTGCTAACCGTGACCCGAAATTCGTCCACTTCTGCGTAGGCGCGCACAAAGTTTTCAATGGCGCTGGGAAAAACGTTGACTCCCCGCACCGTGACCATATCATCCACCCGGCCAATGACCCCGCCCTCAAGACGTAAAAAAGTGCGCCCGCAGTCGCATCGCTCTTGATTAAAGATAACGGCGTCGCCGGTTCGATAGCGAATAATCGGAAAGCCCCAGCGACCCAGGTTGGTGATGACCATCTCGCCTTTTTCACCGGGCGCAACCGGCTGGCCGGTATCGGGGTTCAGCGCTTCGACAATGAATTCACTCTCGTTGACGTGAATGCCATTCGGTTGGGCCTCGCACTCAAAGCTGTGCGCCCCCACCTCCGAAGCGCCGGCGTGGTCGTAACATTTGGCCGACCAGCCCTCTTGAATGCGCTGCTTGGTAGCCGGCACATTGGCCCCCGGCTCACCGGCGTGAACGGTCGCCCTAATATTTAGGGCAGCAGGGTCAAGATTGTTTTCACGGGCGACTTCCAGCAGATGGAGCGCATAGGTGGGCGTGCAACACAAGGCCGTGCTGCCAGTTTCGCGCATCAAATGCAGCCGGTCCACCGACGAACGCCCTCCACCGGGAATAAACAGCGACTCAACATGCCTTGACCCTTCCACCGCCGCCCAAAACCCGATGAAGGGACCAAAAGAGAAAGCGCAGAAAAGTCTATCCTCGGCGGTTAAACCCGCTCCGGCCAAAACATAGCCCCAACAACGTCCCCACCAGTCCCAGCTTTCGGCGGTATCAAAAACTCGCAGCGGTTTGCCGGTGGTCCCGGAGGTTTGATGAAAGCGCGTGTAAGCGCTCAGAGGGTAGGTCAGATTAGTTCCGGCAAAGCCCTCTGCCGCCTGGTCCGCGGACAATTCGGTTTTCACCGTCATAGGCAGGCGTTGCAGGTCGGCCAGCGATTTAAGGTCGCCGGGCCGGAAACCGGCTTGTTTGAACTTGGCCGTGTAGAAGCGATTTTTACCGTTGAGAGCGGCCAGCATAGCCTGCAACTTTTCTAACTGAAGTTGAGCCAATTGCTCGCGGGGCATCGTTTCTATTTTTTTGTTAAAGTATTGTGTCATCGTAATCTGCCCTTCGTTGAAAATAGCTTGGTGAGTTCATTGAGTTTGTTGAGTTAGGTGAGTTACTCACTCAACTCATTAAACTCACCCAACTCATTAAACTTTATTTTCATTCTCGTTGCTGTGCCAAAAGCTCGGTCGAACTCCCTTGAAAATAGAGTTACAGGAGTCAAAAAGTGTACTTTTTGACTCCTGATATTTATTCTTGGCGGTGTGTATAGCTCCTGAATTTAGTTTAACCCTGCTACTTCCCGAAGGGCGCGCTTAACATAAACCCGAACCATCTGTTTGCGGTAGGGATGGCCCATATCGGTGTTATCCAGGGGTTTGGCCGGTTTAAAGGCTACTTTGGCTGCTTCTTCAATCAACGCCTCGCTCAATTTTTGCCCGACAAGCATCTCTTCGGCATCTGTAGCTTTGATAGGATACGAGGCCACCGCGCCCAGCACAATGTTGGCTTCGGTGCAAGTGCCGTCTTCGGCTTGCTTGACAGCCGCCGCAACCCCAACAATGGGAAAATCAAAAGAGCCGCGCCGCCGGAGCTTGTGGTAGGTCATTTTGACGCCGGCAGCGGCGGGAATGTTGATATCAACCAAGATTTCGCCCGCAGCTTTGGTTAAATATTCAATGCCGTCATTGTTGTAGAGAGCCTGAACGGGAATTGTGCGTTCGCCCTGCGGCCCCACCAACCGGACCGATGCGCCCAGAGCAATCATAATCGGCGCGGTGTCCGAGGAAGCGACCGCCCAGCAGCGAGAACTGCCGGGAGCCACCCAGCAAGTTTGCCCGTCCTTTTTCTTGCAGTAACCCAGAGCCTCGCGCCAGGGTTCCGTCTGGTTGTAATAAGTGCAGCGCGTGTCGACACACAAATTGCCGCCAATGGTGCCCATGTTGCGCAACTGCGGCGTCGAGACTAACCCGGCTGCGGTTGCCAACGCCGGGTAACGGCTGATAATCTCCGGGTGCCCGCTCACCTGCGTCAGCGTTAGCCCCGCCCCCAGGGTTACAGCGCCGTTGGCCTCAAATTTCTGCAACTCTTCAATGTGATGCAAACCCACTAATTTCTTTGGCTCAAAGAGACGACGTTTCATGCCGGGATAAACATCCGTTCCCCCGGCCACCAGCATCGCTTCCGGGCCGTATTGTCCCATTATATCAACCGCTTCGTCAATAGTACGCGGCGCGAGATATTCAAAAGGAGGTAGTCTTAGCATAGTATACTCCATTTTGGATTTTAGATTTTGGATTTTGGATTATTGCAGAATAAAACCAATCGTAAATCTAAAATCATAAATCTAAAATCAGTTGTCTGCCGGTTGTCCCCACTGCGACTCTACCCGGGTTGGCTCCGGAAACGCAACGTCGGGGGTATCCTTCGGTCCAACGCGGGCTTCTTTACCTTTGGCTTTTTGCTGCATAGCCTTAAAAATCTTCTCCGGGTGGAGGGGGACCTCGTCAATGCGGACCCCAACAGCATCGTAGACGGCGTTGGCTACGGCGGGTATTATGGGCAGCAACGGCCCCTGACCGGCTTCTTTAGCCCCGTAAGGGCCGTTGGGGTCGTTGGTTTCAATAAGAATCGTTTCGATGTCGGGTACTTCTAAAAAGGTGGGGCTTTTGTAATCAAGCATCGAGGGGATTTTATGCAGCCCCCTGCGGAAGATTTGTTCTTCCATCAACGCCTCGCCTAAGCCCATGTAAACGCTGCCTTCAACTTGTCCCTGAACCAGCAGCGGATTGAGCGCCCGCCCCACATCGTGGGCTATCCAGATTTTTTCGACCGCCAGTCGGCCCGTTTCCAAATCCACATCCACGGCAACTATGCAGGCCGAGTAGGTGTAGGCGGGAGTCGGGCCGACGCCGGCCCCCCTGTAGCGCCCGCCCCGTCGAGGCGGGGTGTAGCTACCGACCGCCCCCAGCGTACCGTGTTCGGCTTCAGCAACCTTGACCAAGTCGGGAAAAGGGATGCGTCGTTCTTCGTCGTCAAGGCAATAGATAACGTTGTCGCGCATTTCTAAACTCTCGGCAGGGACCATTAACTCTTTGGCCGCCGTCTCAAGCAGCGTCGTTCGCAATTTTCTGGCAGCGTCAATGGCCGCATTGCCGGTCATCAGCGTGACTCGGCTGGAGTAACTGCCCAGGTCAACCGGCGTCAGGTCGGTGTCGGCGGTGACAACGCTGATATCGTCCAGCGTAACGCCCAACTCTTCGGCCACAACGTAAGCCAGAACAGAGTTAGACCCCTGGCCGATGTCCGTGCTGCCGCAGAAAACCGTTACCCCGCCGCCCCGATCAATCTTGATTTGCACGCCCGAATGGGGCATTTTGTTCCAGTAGATAGGCAATCCGGCCCCGCTCAAATAGGCCCCGCAGCCCAGGCCCAAACCTTTGCCCGGCGGCAACTGGCCGTACTTTTCACGAAAACCGGAGCGTTCGGCCACGGCTTCCAGGCACTCGCGCAAGCCAACGGTGGTTACGGTTAAATGGTTGGCGGTTTTGGTAAAGGGTTTGACCAGGTGATTCAAGCGCAAGTCAAGAGGGTTGATGTTTAATTTTTCGGCAATCTTGTCAAGCTGAACCTCCACGGCAAACCGGGGCTGCGGCGTGCCGTGGCCTCGCTTGGGACCGCAGGCCGGTTTGTTGGTAAACACCCGCGCCGCC
>JAJRVO010000435.1 GCA_024277275.1 Chloroflexota bacterium | reverse complement strand
GTCACTTTTTCGCCCATAAAATCGGCTGCGTCTTCAAAGGGGATAACATCGTCTCTGGGGCCGGTGGGCCAGACAAGGTTTTCTATTTCGGCGGAGGGTAGGTTGTTCTGGGGAGGAGTCGCCGGTAGAGGCGGGGTGAAGGTGGGGTAGGGCGTATAGGTGGGGTAAGGTGTGTAAGTAGGGTAAGAAGTTGGCATTGACGACCCGGATTGGCAAGCAACAACAAGAAATGCAACCAGCATTGTCAAGCCAATTGTTTGCATAAAACGCATTAATTTTTCCCTCTGCTCGATAAAGACTACCGGCGTTTTTTAACTGCGCCATAGCAGCAAAGTAGTATACTTCTATTGGATTCTTGAGTCAATCACAGCGGCCAATCCACACCCAAACTGATTGATTGACCCACAAATAATTTGTTGTTTACTGTCGATATTTTGGTTGCAAGCGCCTTGCACACGCTATGGGGTGACATTGGCCTCAGCGGTGGCGGTAGCGTTGGCATCAGCAGTGGCCTTAGCATTTGCATCGGCGGTGGCTGTGGCGTTGGCATCGGCGGCGGCGGTGGCGTTGGCATTGGCGGTGGCGGTAGCGTTGGCATCGGCGGTGGCGTTGGCATCGGCGGTCGCCGTAGCGTTTGCGTCGGCATCGGCGGTGGCGTCGGCGTCGGCGGTGGCGTCGGCGTCGGCGGTGGCGGTAGCGTTGGCATCGGCGGTCGCCGTAGCGTTGGCATTAGCCGTAGCTGTGGCATCGGCGGTGGGAGTGGCGTTGGCATCAGCCGTAGCGGTAGCGTTGGCGTTGGCGGTGGCTGTGGCGTTGGCATTAGCCGTAGCTGTGGCGTTGGCATTGGCGGTGGCGGTAGCATTTGCGTTAGCCGTGGCGGTAGCGTTGGCGTCGGCGGTGGCGTTTGCATCGGTAGTGGCGGTGGGGGTTGAGGTGTCGGTGGGCGTAGGCGTTATAGTGGGGGTGTCGGTTGGCGACAGGGTTCCGGTGGGGGTGTTGGTTGGCGGCTGGGGTGGAACTGTATTTGTGGGCGTAGGGGTAGCCGTGTCGGGAGGGAGAGGGGTTTGGGTGGGTTGGTCGGTTGGGAAGGATTGGGTTGGGGTGGGTTCTAATGTTGGGGTGGGGGTGCTGGTAAACAGGGTAGGGGTATCGGTGGGTTCAGCCGGGATTGGGGTTTGGGCGACCTGGTCTGGCGATGGAATTGGGGTGGGGGACGGCGTTGCGGCGAGAGGAGTGGATGTAGGAACAGAAACCGGCGGGGCCGTTGCCAAAGCCATAATTCCCAAACAGTAGCAGGGAATTGTGGCAATAATTATGCCAAAAAGAACGCCATAAATGTTCCGTTTCTGTTGGGGTAAACCATTTAGCCACTGATTGACGCTCAATAGGAACTCCGTTTTGGGGTAAGGGAATCCAAAATTTAAACCATTTTACCTCGCTCCCAAACTTGAGTTTGGGAGCGAGTAAGAGGCCATTACGGGGCCATGATAGATTATGAAGGGCTAAGTTGTCAAAAGCAGAGGGTTGTTATTCTTCAAGCGGGTCGCCAAAGGGCAAAAGCAGGTGGAATTTGCTGCCAGGGCATTTCTCCGGGTCGTAGGCGGCGCACTCTACCCAAAGCGAACCGCCGTGGGCCTCGGCTACGCCACGGGCAATGGGTAATCCTAAACCGGCGCCGCCGCCCATAAAATCGGTTTTGCTGGTGCTGTGGTGTTCAATTTCCCGGACTTCGTGGAAGTGTTCAAAGATTAACTCGTGCTGCTCTGTCGGGATACCAACGCCGCTATCGCTGACCGTGATCTTTACAAAGTGGTTTGCACGCGCCTCGTGCAATACGGATGGCTGATGCTCTTGGTTTACTGTTGTGGCGTAGAGTTCTATTGTGCCGCCGTCAGGGGTGTATTTTACGGCATTGCTCATCAGGTTTCGTAAAATCTGGGTAATGCGTTCGCCATCGACCCAAATAGTGGGAATGTGGCTTACATCGTCAACAACAAAGATTTGCTTTCGCCGGGTAATTACGTTACTGAAATCTCTTTGAATTGTTCTAAAAACCGAGGACAAATTTATAGGGGAGTGGCTAAGTTGCAGGGTGCCGGCTCTAATGCGGGTCACGTCGAGCATGTCCTGCACAATTCCCCGCAACCGGTCAATGCCAACGGCAATGCCGTCGACGATTTCCAATGTGTCTTCACTGACATCGGTTAGAAAGGGGCTGCCGGAAACGGCGAGCAAGCTGACATAGCCGTGGACTGCTGCCAGGGGGGTGCGCAACTCATGGGCGGCCAGGTTAATAAAGCGCGCCTTCATTTCGGTTCTATATTCCAATTCTTCGTTAGCTTCAGTGAGTTGGCGGACTTTTTGCTCAAGGTGGTTTACCAGTCGCTCGTTATACTCGCGCAGATACTCGCTTTCTTTTTCAAGCGCAATTTTATCACGCCGCCCGCCCAAAAACTCGGCAATTTGATTGGGGAGTTTATCGACGTTGATGGGGCGGGTAATATAGCCATCGCAACCGGCCGTAAGCGCCCGCTCCCGGTCGCCGTCTCCTGCCGTCAGGGCAATGATGGGGACATTGTGCAGCGCGGAAAAGGTTTTGATGCGCGTGGCTGTTTCGTAACCATCCATGCCGGGTATGTTGATATCCATTAGAATCAGGTCCGGCTTTTCCTGTTGCGCAGCCTCAATGCCGCTTAAGCTGTTTGTAGCTTCAATAACGGTGTAGCCTTTTTCTTCCAGACACCGATGAACTAACTCTCGTTTAGTAGGATCGTGTTCAACGTAAAGGATTTTTGCCATGAGGTTAACCTGTAATTCTGTTTGCTTGAGGTGGTCGGTAGCCTTTAGGAAAATTTGTACCTGACCGTTTGCGTAATCCGTGACAGCGCAAAATTATTACGCATTACGGATTAGTAAATCTCCAATGACGGTCGAAAGAACTTTTCCGGGCGTTTAAATATCTCAATCTTGCTGATTAAAAAGCTTCAACCACTCGTCAATCTCGTCCGGCGAGAGGGTGACGTCTGCCCGGTTGCCTTCGTCCGACTCTGGCGAAGCGGTTGGGCTACCCTGCGTCAGTTGCCGGATAAATTCTTTGGAGGTGAGCGTCCGTACCCGCGCTTGTTGGGCCGCTTGCCGTACCGCTCTATCAGAGCTGACAACTATGAGCGATTGCGGGTCTTTTATTTTACGCAGTCGTTGCGCAATAATTTGGTCTGCCGTTTTGCCGGAAGGCGCAAATTGAACGGTCAAGCCGCCTTGCTTTTTTGTTTGCCCGGAGCGATACCCTTGACCGGGGTCAAAGATTACCGTCAGGCGATGTCCGGTTTTGGCCCGGTAGCGACGTAGATGTTCCAGTAATTTTTCTTCGTCGTGCGGGTCGTCCAATTGCAAATTTGGCATTTGGCCGATTAGGTTATGTCCATCAATGAGCCATTGCATAATTCATTATAACTGCGAAAGGTCTGCGAGGCAATGGGAAAAGAGGAGTAGTTGGCGGCTGGCGGCTGGTGGCTGGTAGCTGGTGGGTGGTGGCTGGTGGCTGGTGGCGAATAACTATCGGCTACCAATTACCAATTATCAATTATCAATTACCAATTACCAATTACCAATTACCAATTACCAATTACCAATTACCAATTACCAATTACCAATTACCAATTACCAATTACCAATTACTAATTACTGACTACCGGATACTCAATCCGAGCGCGGGCCAGGGCACGGCCGTCGATAGCCAGCACAGTGAAGTGGATATTGTGGTTATAAGTAACCTTGTCGCCAACCTGGGGCAGGCGACCAAGTTGGGTCATGATCAAGCCGCCTACCGTTTCGACATTGGGCAAATCTTTTTCTTGACCAAAGGGGATGATCTCTTTGAGGTCGTCAATGAGATAATCGCCGGCTACTTCCAGAATGCCGGGAGCGTGATGAACAATGGGTTCGCTTTCCAGGTCAAACTCGTCGCGCACCTCGCCGACCACCTCTTCTACCAGGTCCTCCAGGGTTGCTATGCCGTCTGTGCCCCCAAACTCATCCAGGACAACGGCCATGTGCATTCGCCGGCGTTTAAAGATGGTTAAGAGTTTTTCTACCGGGTAGTGTTTGGGCACAGCCAGAACCGGACGCAGCAAGAGGCGGATATCAAAAGCCCCCTTTTGCTGAGGCGAGCAACCAACCAGGTCTTTAAGGTGCAGGATGCCGATGATGTGATCGATGTCTTTCTCGTAAACCGGGAAGCGGCTGTATTTGCTCTCTGTTACCAACTTAAGGAGCGCCGTTAGCGAGATGTTGTGAGAAACCGCCTCTATTTTGGGGCGGGGAGTCATTACCTGGTTAACCTGGCGCTCGGCAAAGTCAAAGATTTTGCCAATCATTTCTTCCTCTGCCTCATTCAACGCCCCGCCCTCGGCGCTTTCAGAGACAATCATCTCCAGCTCTTCCGGCGAGTGAAGCCGGGCGTGGCCTTTGGCGGGAGGGATACGGATAAGACGCAGCAGCAGGGTTCCGATACTGTTGAGAGCGCGCACCGGAGCGGCAAAGAGGGTCTGCATCAGGCGCATAAAGGGAGAGATGGTCAGCGCAGCCTTAACCGGGGCAGAAAGGGCCAGAGTTTTGGGGACCATTTCACCGATGACCATATGCAGATAAGTAAGCAGGCCAACCGCGCCCAGATAACCAGCCGTAACAACAACGGTTTCGTGGGGGTCAACTTGCAGCAGACGAGCCAGATAGGGTTCGACAAAGTGTGAAATTTGAGACTCTCCATACATGCCCAGGCCCAAAGAGGCCGCCGTTATGCCCACTTGCGCGGTGGCAATGTAGCTTTTTTGCTTGTCAGAGGAGCGCAAAATGGTCAAAAATATTTAGCAATACGGTTGCCTTCATTAGCCATCTGCTCCATCTGGGTGGGTCGTACCCCAATTAGAGCAAATTCTGCGGCTACAAAGAGGCCGTTAAAAGCAACCAGGATAATGATAACCGCGCCGGGTATAATCAGGGACCCAAGACCGGGCAGTCCCTCTTCGGTGACAACAGCCGCCACAAAGAGGGCGGGTAGGGGCAAGCCCAGAGTCAACCATAACAGTTTAGTCATGGGGCGACACCTTCCACTCGCTGATGTGAGGCAGAACCCCCGCCGGTAGTTGCAGCGAGACTTCGGCAATGCTGCGGCCCTCCATTGCCTCTACCCGAATTGCGACCCCAGGTTGACCAATTGTAACCTCGTCGCCGACCAGGGGTAAGCGTCCCAACCGGCCAAAAACAAGCCCGCCCAACGTGTCGAACTCGGTGTCGGGCAAATCAAGGTCAAGATATTCGTTGACATCCGTCACCAGAAGATCGCTCCGTAAGTGGATGCGTCCTTCTTTGTCGGAAGAAATCAGAGGGAGTTCGTCGTCAAACTCATCCAGAAGCTCGCCAAAAATCTCCTCGATCAAGTCCTCGTAGGTAATCAGACCGGCTGTGCCTCCATATTCATCCAGCACAATGGCTATATAGCGGCGGTCTTTGTTCATTGTGGCCCACACATTGGCAATAGGCAGCGATTTAGGCACATAGGCCACCGCGCGCAAAATTTCTTTGGGGTCTTGCCGTTCTTGCAACTGCAAGCGAAACAGGTCCTTGAGATGAACAAAACCGGCAACGTCGTCAACGTTGGAGTGATAGAGCGGAATGCGGGTATAACCCGCCGCGCAAGCCTGATCAATCAAGTTGGCGACGGTACTATCCAGGGGGGCGGCTTCCAGGCGAGTACGGGGGACCATAACCTGGCGGGCGGTTAGTTTACGCAAGCGCAGGGCGTTGCGTAACATCTGTTGCGACTCGTCGGCCAGCAGCCCCCCCCGATGACTCTGGCTGACCAGTAGTTCAATCTCTTCTGAGGAGTGGATATGGCCGCTTTCTTCTGTGCGACGAGGGATGGCCCACCCGGCAATGAAGTTGGCGGTTCCGTTAAAAAACCAGATCAGGGGCCGAATAATTGCCAGC
>JAJRVO010000434.1 GCA_024277275.1 Chloroflexota bacterium | reverse complement strand
GGGAATAGCCTGTCCAACGCCAAACATAAACATAAACGGCTGGCCCCGGTCCAACGAGCTATCAAACTTGGAGCCATCCTCTAACCAGCCGGTATAATGCGCCGTTGCCGCCTGCCCTTCTTGGGGCGAGTCGCCGTCGCCTACTTCAAAATCGTAATATTTCAGGCCGCTTTCGGTCACGGTGTAATCGGCCTCATCCACCTCGGTTGGAGACTCTGGCGCGCCGGGGGCAATGCCAACCAACTCTACATCAAATATCAAGGTGGCGTTTGGCGGAATAACGCCTCCCGCCCCCTTCTCGCCATAGGCCAAATCCGAGGGAATAATTAGCTTGGCTTTGCTGCCAACCTTCAACAGACCAATTCCTTCATCCCAGCCGGGAATAACCTGGCCTGTCCCCAGCGCAAACTTAATGGGGTCTCCCCGGTCATAAGAGCTATCAAACTTGGTGCCATCCTCCAACGTGCCGGTATAGTGAACCTGCACCAGGTTACCGGCTTCGGGCGTTTCACCCGTTCCTTCTTCAATAATGAAATATTGCAAGCCACTGACGGTTGTCATAATATCCTCGTCAGCAAATTGATCCGCAATTTCGCTAGATTTATTTTCAGTTTCGTCTGCCTGGGTTGCAGATTCATCCGTTGTGGTTTCCTTCTCGTCAGATTCTTCCGCATCGGCTGTGGTCTCGGTTGCTTTAACCGCTTGTTCATGAACCGCCCCCGTCTCTGCCGGGGCAGGCGCCTCGGTAGCAGCGGCGCCGCCGCACGCCGGTAAAACCGTCAATAAAAACATTACCAATAGATATTTCAGTTTCAAAAGTTTCTCCTTTAAATTAGTTGTTTAATTTTTTTCTGACTCATATAAAACCGGCGGTTTCATATGGCGCGCGTAGCGTGGGGAAAGTGGAGGGACACCCCCCACACCCCCCGCGCCATCGGCGGCCCCTTGAGTCAAGCTATGAAATAATAGTCAAAACTCCCGGATTGTCCAAAGTACAACCCAGTTTATGGCGTCCAGTCTCATTTTGCCAGTCAGGACAAGCTCGTCTAAAATTATCGCTATGAAAAAGCCTCGTCGCCGGCAATATCTGTGGTCATTCTTTATTTTGTGGTTGGCTTATGGCCTGCGTCTCTACAGAATCGATTTTCAAAGCATCTGGTGGGACGAGGGGCACAGCATTTTTGTCGCCTCTCATCCTATCTCCCAAATTCCTACTCTGCCCGCTATGGACGTTCACCCGCCGGCCTATTTCGCTCTTCTGCACCTGTGGACGACCATCGCCGGGCGCAGCGAGTTTGCCCTGCGCTACCTGTCAGTAATATTCAGCCTGTTAACCGTCGCCCTCTTGTGGCGCTTCGCCGCCTCAATCTTTCGTTACTTGCACCCCCGCTCCCTTGCACCCCGGCTCCCCTGCACCTTTGCCCCCATCCTCGCCTCTCTCCTGGCGGCTTTATCCCCTATGTACATTGCCTACGGGCAAGAGGTTCGCAGTTACGCGATGATTACCTTTCTGGCCCTGGGCAGCACGTTTGCTTTGTGGCAAATAACCTTTAGAATACCAACTCCTCTTTTCAGGTGGCTGTTAGTGTACACGCTACTAACCGTCGCCTGTCTCTACACCCACTACTTCACCATTTTCCTGCTGCTTTTTCAAAACCTGGTTTGGCTGGCTTGGGTCCTGATGCCATCCCAGATTTCCACAACTTCCCCGTTTTGGATTAGCCGGTTGTCCCGCCTTATCCTGTGGGCATTTTCTCAACTGGCGATACTGCTTCTTTTTACTCCCCAATTTATGCTGGCTATGCAACAAATCACCAGCTATACCAACCCCAATCTACTCCCGCCAACCCTAACGTATTTCATCAGCCATAGCTGGCAAGCCTACACCGTTGGCCTTACCATTGATCCCGCCCCCGCCCAGTGGGGAATGTGGGGCATCGCCGGGATAGTGGCGATGAGTTGGCTAATTCAACTTATAACAAAGCAGGTTAGACTCTCTCCTGATTTCTCACGTCTAATTTCTAATTTCTTATTCCTTGTCTCCTGGTTTCTGATACCGCTGGCCGCGTATTTCATTGTACTGCAACGCCAACCCTCCTTTGAGCCTCGCTACATGATGTTCATCACCCCGGCCCTATTCTTACTATTAGCCCTCGGTCTGAGCCAAATACCACCCATTACGCATTACGGATTACGCATTAAGCCAAGCGCCCTTCCGCGACCCGCATCACGCTTTACGCATTACGTTTTACCCCTCATCCCACTCGCCATTTTCCTTATGGGCGCATACAGCTACTACACAAATCAAACCTATTTCAAGGACGACTCCGCGGGCGTAGCCGGTTGGTTAGCCGCCGAGACTACGGCCAACGACATCGTGTATATCGACGTCCCCCACCCCTTTCACTACTACGCCGAGCGGCGCAACATTCCGGCCCCAACGCGCTATCTCTTTGTCGACATCCACACCGCCGCCGAGACTCTTGCCCAAGAAGCTACTGGACGCGACCGTCTTTTTTGGGTGACGTGGCGGGGCAGCGACACCGATCCACGCGGCGTCATCCCTTTTTTGGCCGAGAAAGCGGGGCAAAAATCGGGTCAGCTCGATTTTAAGGGCTATCAGGTTCAGTGGTTCAACCTGCCCGCAGAAAGCAAAACAACCTTCAGTCTACCCAACACACTTACCCCCATTAACGCTACCTTTGGCGACACAGTCCGCCTGGATGGGTTGGCCTTTGGCGGGGTAGAAAACAGCACAACTACCCCAATTAATGAACCTGCCTGGGCCACGCTCCACTTTACCCTGTTGCAAGAAACAAACGTAAATTACAAAGTCTCCCTACGTTTGCGGGGTGAGGACGGCCGGCTTGCCGCTCAACTGGATAGAGATTTGTTGAACGACCGCCACTTTCGCACTTCGGCCTGGCCTCTGGACAACCCGGCTCTTAACCAGGCCATCAACGTCTACACCCTCCCCCTGGCTCCCAACACCCCGCCCGGCCTTTACCGGCTTGAGGCAGTTATCTACAACGCCGACCCTCCCTACCCCAGCGAGGGCGTAACCGGCCATGAAAATATCGACGGCGTGGCCGCAGTTCTTGGTTATATTAGCGTTATTCCTTGAGGGAAGAGAGTGAGGAATTGTGCGTAAGCCCTTATCAGTTGAAAGCTTGCTTTTTGGGTAAGAAAATTCGCCGCAGAGGTCACAGAGGAAAATAAAATCGGACACGGATTTGCGCAGATGTTACGGATTTTTTATTTTACTATTTGACATAATCCGCACAATACGCGTTTATCTGCTTGAGGTTAACAGAGTAATCAAACTGGTTGCGTCGGGTAAATCGGCGCATTGCCACACCATCTCCTCGAGTTCAGCCGCCCGTGACTCCGGCAGATTGTTACGCGCTAACCAACGGAACTTTTCTCTCAATTCTTGGTCGGTGGGCGGGGCCGTCAAATCCCACAGGGCACGGACCTCGCCGGAGTCAAAGGTAGCGCCATCATCTGTTTCAATGACGACTCGCGACAAACGGTCAGCCGGGAAACGAGCGTTGAACGAGTCGTCATCCACCAACTCCACCCGATCAGCCAGGCTCAGCGTCAATGGGTCGGTTAGGGCTGGGCCGCTCAGTTGTTCAAAACCAAGCCGGTGATGAACCAGAGCCGCAGCCAGGGGAAAAGGCAGGCTATATTGAGCCTCTTCGGTGGTGTGGGGATGGCGACAGGCTAAACGGGTGGCCTCATGAAACGTAAAGACCCGGACTTTTTTGATCGCCTCCGGCTGAATGTGGTGAGTTTTTTGTAACGTCAACGCCCCCCCTATGGCCGCCTGCGCCCAATAGCAGACGGCATACGGCTTGAAATATTGGATCATAATATCCCACTGCTCCTCCAAATCGGCCCAAAACTCGGCCGCTTCTGCCGATTCAACCGTTAAGGCGGGCGCCCCGGTAAAGCCGTTACCGGCCAGCAAGCCGGCGCTCACGCCGGCCATCGCCCCCCAACCGGAACCGTCCTTGACCATAGTGGGATGGTCAATACAGCGCATCATCTGTGAACGCGGGCCGTGATATTCGGCAATACCCAGGGCATGGCGCGTTTGCTCAACCGTCAATCCCAACCGCCGGGCGATGATAGCCGCGCAGCCCAACACATTCCACGCGCCAGAGGTGTGGTAATCGCAGGCCGTAGCGTGCAGGGATTTTCCGGCCCGGATGGAAATTTCATAGCCCATCACCAGGGTTGTCAGCAGTTCTTGTCCGGACACGTCATCACCCAAACTCAACGCAGCCAATGTCGCCGGAACCAGGGCCACCCCGGCGTGACCCTTTACCGGGCGACAACTATCGTGTATATCCAGCGCATCGATGGTCATGCCGTGCGCCAAACCGCCCCCGGCAGCGAGACTTCACGCCCGTCAAACCATAACTGCGCCCCTTGCCCCCCATAGGCGGAAGCCGCAAAGTCATAAATAATGCGTGACAACTCTGTTTGCCGCCCGCCAATAGCCGTACCGATGGTGTCCAAAAAGCATCGCCGGGCCTGATTTTGGACCTCGGCCGGCAGGTCGGCCCATTTGAGTTCGTGGATAAATTCAGTAGCGTTCATATGGAAATTCCCCGTAACTACTCAGCCCGGCCCGCTATGGAGCGATATTTGGTAATTGGTGAATAGTAATTGGTAATTCAGAATTACTATTTACCAATTACTAATTACCAAAACTTGTCAACGCTATGGCAGGCTGAGTAGTCACAATTCCCCTAATAACTATTCCCACAATACAACGAATCATCAATTTGCACCGCCAGCGCTGTAGCTTGCGGGTTGTTCCGCCAGGTGGTGACGGCTTGACGCAACTCATCTAACGTTCTGGCCCAGACGCCTTTAAGCCCAAAGCCTTCGGCCACTTTGGCCCAATCCACCGGCGCAAGGTCAACGCCGCGTGAGGGATAGCCGCGCATCTGCTGGGGAATGCGGATAAGACTGAGAGCCTGGTCGCACACAACCACTAACAGCGGCGACAACCCCAGCCGGTTCACCGTCTCCAACTCCTGGACCATCATGCCAAAGCCCCCCTCGCCGCTGACGCTCACAACGGGGCGGTCGGGGTCGAGCAAGGCCAGCGCAATTGCCCCCGGCACGCCCGGTCCCATCGAAGAGAGGCCGTTGGAACCAAAGTAGGTTAGAGGTTCGTTGGCCTGCCAGGCCTGGACAAAGAGCAGCTTGTGCTGGCCGGTATCGACGGAAAGGCGAGTGTGGGAGGGCAGGCTGTCGCGCAGGGTACGAGCAACGTAGTAGGGGGCCAGGCCCCGGTCGCCAGACTCTGTTTCGGGGGTGATGGCTTTTTGCACGTTGTCGCGCAATTTGGCCCACTCCCGGGGAGTCCAAGTTGGTTGGCCGGTGTAGCCTTCGGCCAATTGGTTCACCATCTGCCCCACATCGCCAACCGCTTCCAGGTGAGGGTGGTAGGTATTAAACACGGTGGAGGCGTTGGTGACGCCGTAGTAATGGTCGGACAGGTGCCAATCGTAGGTCGTCTCCACCGGGTCAAAGCCGATGCCGAGCAGACAATCGCTTTGCCGCAGAACGTCGGCAATCAAGGCATCGCCGGAACCCGAAAGGCAAGTGCCCAGAAAAGTCTCGACGGTGGGATCAACCAGCCCTTTGGTTTTGGGCGTATCCACGTAGGGGATGCCGGTCTGGGCCAGGAATTGACGCGCGGCTTCGCCGTCTTGCCGTTGATCCAGAGCCACCCCGATCACCGCAATGGGGCGTTGAGCTTGATTGAGGGCGGCCTGAATGTTTGCGAGTGTCTCTGGGTTATCCGCTCTCGCTGAGTCTGTGGCCGATGTTTGCCCCCCCTCAAGCCCCCCCAAAGGGAGAGAGGCTTGTTCTCCCCCTTCCCTTTGGGAGGGGGTTAGGGGGAGGGCCAAATCGCCGGGCCTATCGGGCAGAGCAGCCACATCCCCCGGCAGGCTGAGATAGACCGGCCCTTGGGGTGGAGTTACAGACAGGTCGATGGCTTGCTCAAGCGCCGTCGCCGTCCCGCTTCCGTCCAGAGCAATCGAGGCTTTGGTGATGGGAGCAAACATCTCATTCAAGGCCAGGTTTTGGTGGCTAAACCAGCCTTCAACCGAGGCAGCCGTGCGGGCCGAAATTGCCAGCAGGGGGTGGCGGTCCAGCAAAGCCTCGCCGACACCCAACACCAGGTTGCAGGCCCCCGGCCCCAACGTCGATAGACAAACGCCCGGAATGCCGGTGGCATAGCCCATTGTCCCGGCAGCCAGCGCCGCCGCCGACTCGTGGCCCATCAGGATAAATTTGACGCCGATTTGTTCAAACGACTCAATCAGCTCTACCACCTCGCCGCCGGGCTGACCGAAGACGTAGCGAACACCGGCATCATAGAGCTTTTTAGCAATGACTTGGGCTGTGGTTTGGGGCATCTTTCCTCCAAAAATCGTAACTGCTCAGACTGCTGGCTAAACTGCACCAAATTCGCCAGGATTTGGAGATAAGAATAATGAATAAAAATCTCCTCATCTCATCTCCTGATCCCGGCCCAAAATCTACTACTCCATATATGCCTGAGTAGTAACAAAATCAATAAAATGCAAAGCCTTGCTTAAATCACTAATTTGGCCTATCATAATTTGTCCTTACTTTGGCAATCTATATAATTTCTTGGAGAAGTTTTTGTGCGTATTATCGCCGTCAGAACATTAAGGGAATATTGGCAGACCCATCGAGACGTTGAAGGACAATTGAGAGCATGGTATCGTCGCGCTAAAAAGGCTAAATGGCAAACCCCCGATGATGTCAAGAAAGATTATCCGTCTGCCAGTATCGTTGCCAACAATCGAGTTGTATTTGACATAACCAGAAATTATCGTTTGGTGGTCAAAATCCGTTATAATATCGGCATCATTTATATCCGGTTTATTGGCGCCCACACAGAATATGACCGGATCGATGTCACGCAGGTTTAAGGTTTGGAGAGCAAACTATGGATATTATAAAACCCATTAGAACTGAAGTTGAGTATCAAACTGCTTTGCAAGAAATTGACCGTCTCTTTGACGTAGCTCCCAACACGCCTGAAGAAGACCGATTAGAATTGTTAACGATTCTGGTTGAAACTTATGAAGCTGAACACTATCCTATCTTACCGCCTGATCCAATTGATGCTATTTTGCATGTAATGGATGCTTATCAACTTAGCGAGCAAGACCTGGAACCATATATTGGCAATCAAGAGCAAATCTCAGAAATATTGAGCCGCAAAAAGACATTAACTCTGCCAATGATTCGTAAATTGCATAATAAGTTAGGTATTCCCGCCGAGATTTTAATTCAACCCCCGCTCAAAGCTGCTGCGTGAGTTTAAGACCAGCCAGGTCTGGGTCGCTGATTAGCTAAAAACCGCATCCAAGGCAGCGGCAAAAATATCTACAGTCTCATCAATTTGTTCACGGGTGACAACCAGCGGCGGCGTCATCCGCACAACGTTGCTCTCCGGGCCGCAATTAAGCAGGAGCAATCCTTGCGCGCGACAGCGGGCAACCAAATTCTCCGCTTCGGTAGTGGCTGCGCTGCAGTCTTCGCGCAGCATTTCAACGGCGACCATCAAACCTCGCCCGCGCGCGTTCATTTGGTCAGGCGCAAAGCGTGCGGTCACTTGCTGTAGCTTGTCGAGCAAATAAGCGCCCCGGGCTGCC
>JAJRVO010000433.1 GCA_024277275.1 Chloroflexota bacterium | reverse complement strand
TGTACGCCCAGGTAATTACGCCCGGCTATCTGTTACTATTAGAGGCGCAGGGCCAACAATACAAATATCACACCGACAAAGCTACCAATGTAGTTCTCTGTCAGGAATAAAAAAAGACGGGATAACTCCCGTCTCTTTTTTGCTCAATCAGCCCTCAGCATTAATCACTTTTGCCCTTCATTCTGGACAAAACGGCAGCCAGGCCGGTTGCCGTTGCTTTACGTTTTTCGCCTTTGCTCGACCCGGTTGGTTTGGTTTCAGCCGGGGGAACATAGGTTTTGCCGTCCGGCATTGTGGCCTTCTCCAGCTTCTTAACAAGTTCAAGCTGTTCACTGGTAACTTCAGCGCCTTCCAGATTGGCCTCGCTTAGGTTGGTGTGGTCTAAATCGGCTTCGCTCAAATTAGCTTCGCTCAAGTTAACCGCGCTCAAATTGGCGTTAGACAGGTTGGATTTGGTCAGGTTGGCCCCACTGAGATCAGCGCCGTTTAGATCAGCTTCACACAGGTTAATTCTGCTCATATTAAAGCCGCTTAAATTAAGGCCGCTCAGGTTAGCGCCAAAAATTTGGTCCCTTTCAATTTACTCCCTGCTAAATCGGCGCCAATTAGATTACTCTTCTCCAGAGTAGCCTGTTCCAGGTTGGTTCCATTCAGATTAGCTCCGCCCAAATCCGCCCCATCCAGTATGGCTACACGCAAATCAGAATCCTTTAAATTAGCGCCTTTCAAATCCGCCTCACGCATATCAACGCCGCCCAGGTTAACCTGATTTAACTCGGCATTGTTGAGTTTAACCCAACGCAAACATGCCTGGTGCAGATTAGCCTCGTTCAGTTTTGCGCCAACCAGACTGGCTGTTTCCATTTTTTGCCCACTCAAGTTTACTCCGCTCAAATTGGCTTCATCCAACTTAACCCCGTGCCATTTGACATCGGCCAATATAGCTCCGCTCAGGTCGGCCCCGCTTAAATCGGTTCTAATTAAATTAGCCTTGCTTAGATTGGCCCCACTTAGATTGGCTTTACTCAGGTCTACTCCGCGTAAATCAACGCCGCTTAGATCGACTTCGCTCAAATCAGCTCCGCTCAGGTTTGGAATTTTCCCCTCATAACGGGCCGTTTTGATAGTTTGGATAATCTCTTCACGTGTCATAATTTTTTGCAACCTCATTGTATTTATGTCGCCTTTCCATTATGCCATAAGAGGCAGAGCTAGACAAGGTTGCCATAATAACATTAAAAAACCGTTACTACCCAGGCATGTCATTTCGACCAACGGGAGAAATCCCTAACACGGTACATTAACCAGCCAGATTGCTGGAAAACCCGAAATTTGGCGATGAGGTTCATCCAGCAAACAGGCTGTTAATTGTTGCGCCGTAGGGATTTCTCGTCGCAAGCTCCTCGAAATGACATGAGGTTGAGCAGTAACAAAAAACCACCCTCATCAAGTAGCAATGAGGATGGTTTTGTTGAGGTAGATAGCAGGATATCACGCGTTTATCAAAACGGCTCAATCAATCCAGTTAAGCATACGCTCGTTGAAACCTCGATACTCCAGGTTAAGCCGGGTCTGTATTTCTGGGGCAAAGAGTGGACGCTGATTACTGCCATCGACATTCATTACCCAGATTTCCCACTGCCCGGCGCGGTCAGTGACAAAGGCAAGCCGCAATCCATCCGGCGACCAGGCGGGCGCAGCGCTGCTGTATTGCGGGTCGGCTAAAATGGACGGTTTGGTTAACCGTTGCCGGACGCCCGTTTCCAGGTCCAGAGTATACACTTCCCAATGATCATGCTGTTTGTAGGTGAGGGCCAGTTTTTTGCCGTCCGGCGAAAAAACCGGGCCGCTGTCGCGCAAATCTTCAGTTAAAAACCACCGCTTACCATTGGTGATATCAAGTTGAACCAATCCCCACTCGCCATCGTAAACAACGCGCCAGGGATTTTGCGGGTCCCAGCTTGGATTATAGGTGTATGTATCAGAAGAAAGGTCTTCAAACGCGCCGGTTAATACATCAACCTGACGCAAACCCCAGTGCAAATCCTCAAAGCGAATAAAACAGACATTAACGCTGCCATCACTGCTCACTCCAAATTTGGTGATTTTTACTCGACTCCGTGGAATTTGCAACTTTTGCCCCGGCCCAAAGTGTTTGCACTCCTCTTCCGGGTCTCGCAGACCGCCGTGCTGGAAGGAAAGGATAATTTTCCGCCCATCCGGCGACCAGGTCGGTGACTTGGGCTGGCGAATATCGCCCAAAATGGACCGCTCGCCGCTGCCATCAACATTGATGACATACAATACCCCAAACTCTGCTCCATCCCAGCGAGTAAAGGCTGCCTGTCGCCCATCCGGTGATACTACCGGATCGATAACACCGCCGGTCAAACGACGCAAGTCGCTGCCATCAATATTGACCGTGTATAGTTCGCCGCCGCTGCCGGTCATAAAAATCAATTTGCCGTCGCTGTCAGTTGTGCCATTCGCCTTCCCCCCCTCTGCTGAAATGGAAGGCGGCGGCGGTGACTGAACTACGGACACATTGTCCAATCCCGAACCCAGCAAACGGGTATAGGGGTTTTGGCCCGAAATCCAGCCCAAATTATCGTCGCCGGCCGCAACTTTTAGCCAATCGCCCAAAGCGTTGACTCCCACCACGTCAAACACATCGCCGGCATAAGCGACCGCCACAATAGGATAGTCAACCCCTGGCCCCTGCCGCACATTGAGCGCGGCCACAATAACCTCGGCCTGGGGCTGAACGGCGGATATTTGGGAGTCAGGAGTTACCGCCTCCGGGGTCAGAATCGGCATAGACATAGGCGTTTGAGTTGGTGTTGGGCTGGGCGGCGGAAGGCGAGTGGCCGTCGGCGGAGCATCGTCAAACTGCAAGCGGCTCTGCGCGGTAGCAGAACCATCAAGCGGCACAATAGTTGGAGTAGGGGCGTTATTGCCGGTTGTGCAGGCGGTCAAGGTCAATCCTATCAGTAAAATAGTTACTGCTAGAAGTTTCACTTTATTATTATTACAAATCCAAAATCTAAAATCCAAAATCCAAAATCCTTCCTACTCATAGCGCAGCGCATCAATCGGCTTGAGCCGGGCGGCGCGAGTGGCCGGGTAGACGCCAAAGAATAGGCCCACTGCGGCGGCAAAGCCGGTAGCCAGCAAAACCGAGCCGGATGTAACCACCGTCTCTTCAAAACCGGCCAGCTTGGGCAACAATATAGAGACGCCGTAGCCCAAACCGATGCCTACAAAACCGCCAATCAGCGACAACACAATGGCTTCAACCAGAAACTGAAGCAAAATGTCGCGCCGCTTGGCTCCAACAGCTTTGCGAATGCCGATTTCGCGGGTGCGCTCGGTCACGGAGACCAGCATAATGTTCATAATGCCAATGCCGCCCACCAGCAGCGACACGGCGGCAATTGAACCCAAAAAGGCAGAGATAGCAGCGGTAATACTACTGCCAAACTGGAGCAATTCGGCCTGGCTAATGACGGTGAAGTCCTTTTCATCATCCGGCTCCAGACGGTGGCGGTCGCGCAGGACCTCGTGAATACGGTCGGACACGACCTCCATGCGATCCTGGTCGGCCACCTGCGCGTAAATGGCCGACACCACCAGCTCGCCCCGAAATGTACCGGCGTTATAAAGGCGGGTTTGGGCGGCGGTGATAGGAATCAGGACTCTGTTGTTTTCATCGCCAAAGATGCCACGGTCTTTCTTTTCCAGCACGCCAATTACCTCAAAGGGCGTGCCGTTTAGCTTAATCATCTGGCCCAGGGGATACTCGTAACTCTCAAACAACTCGCTGGCGACGCTGGCCCCCAGCACAACCACCCGCGCCCGCCGGTCAACGTGAACCTGGGAAATAAAGTCGCCCATAGCCAGGGTAACGTTGCGCACGCCCTGATAATCAGGCGTAATGCCAATGATGGAGCTATCCATTTCTCGTTGCCCCCACGTCACCGTGTTGGGGCGACTACTGTACTCAGGCGACACCGCTGCTAAATCAGGTACCAGGGCAGGGTCGGCCAGGGCGCGCGCGTCGCCCATTGTCAGCGGCTCGGGCGCTCTCTGCCGGCGGCGAGCCTCCCGGCTGGATGCGCCCTCGCTCCCGTCGCTAAAAATATCAAAGTTGCCGGGGCTAATCCACAACACGTTAACGCCCATACTCTGAATCTGCCGGTTAAAGTTTTGCTCAAAACCCTTTCCAATCGACAGCAAAGCAATGACCGAAGCCACCCCGATAATAACGCCTAGCATAGTCAAAAAGGTTCGCAGTTTGTTGACCGTCAGCCCTCGCAGGGCAATAATGATGCTTTCCCAGATTTGCATGATGTACCTATGAAATCAATTAACAATGAGCAATGAGCAATGAGCAATTAATAATTATCAAAAATCACCCCTGCTCCCCTGCTCCCCTGCTCCCCTGCTGTCGGGTTTTATATTGGAGATTGGGGGATTCGAGATTGAGACACCGCCCTGTCTTCGATGACACGCCCGTCGGCCAGGCGGACAATACGTTGGGTATGTTCGGCGATGTCGGACTCGTGGGTGACGAGGATGATGGTAATGCCTTGTTCTTCATTCAAGCGCCGGAAGATGGTCATAATCTCCTCGCTCGATTTGGAGTCGAGGTTGCCGGTCGGTTCGTCGGCCATGATGATGGCCGGTTGGCTGACCAGGGCGCGGGCGATGGCCACCCGCTGCTGCTGCCCGCCCGATAGCTCATTGGGTTTGTGATGCAGGCGGTCGCCCAGGCCAACCATCTCCAGCGCGGTTATGGACAGCTCGCGCCGTTTGCGCCGCCTGACGCCATTGTAAATGAGCGGCAACTCGACGTTGCTCAGCGCGTCGGTGCGAGGCAGCAGGTTGAAGGTTTGAAAGACAAAGCCAATCTGTTTGCCTCTAATTTCGGCCAGTTGATTGTCGTCCAACTGGGACACGTCGACTCCGGCCAGGCGATACTCGCCCGCGGTCGGTTGATCCAGGCAGCCCAAAATATTCATCAGGGTCGACTTGCCGGAGCCGGACGATCCCATAATCGAGACCAGTTCTCCCCGGCGCACATCCAGCGAAACCTCGCACAATGCCCGGACCTCGATTTGGCCCATCTCATAGGTGTTGGTTAAGTTTTTGGTCTCGATGACAAGGTTGTTGTTCATAATCACAAATTCGGCGTCGGTCCCGAACCCGGCTTGCTCCTGATAATTACCTCATCCCCCTCAGCCAGCCCGGCCAATACTTCCGTTACCTCACCGTTGCGCAGGCCCAACTCAATTTCGGTGCGGATTGGGTTACCGTCGCCATCCAGCTTTTCAACGTAGGTCACTGACGGCTTGCTGCTCCGGTCAATCTGGATGGCCTGGTTGGGTACAACCACTACCTCTTCCAGCCGCCGGGTCTCAATGGCGGCGTAGGCCGTCATACCGGACAACAGGCCCAGGTCGCTGCCGGTTGTGTCGAGAGAAAGCGTCACCTCGTAGGTGACAATGGCGTTCTCGCCGCTTTTAACCGGACGCGGCGAACATCGGCCACCCGCCCTTCGAATTCCTGCTCAATGAAGGCGTCAAGGGTGACAACGGCGCTCTGGCTACGCGCAATTCGCCCAATGTCCATCTCATCCACTTCCACCTTCAGCAAGTAGGCCGACGTATCGGCAATAATCATCGCCGCCTCCGCAGCCTCGTTGAGGACGCGCTCGCCCGGCTCGATGTTGACTTCCAGCAGCACGCCATCCGTAGGCGCAACCAGGACCGCGTCTTCCAGGTTACTCCGTTTTTCTTCCAGCGCCAGTTGCGCCTTCTCCACCGCCGCCTGCCTGGAGGCGACATCGGCCGGGCTGGGTCCCTGGAGCAACTCGGCCAAAGTAGCTTCGACATCGGCCACGGCAGCGCGGGCCTCGGCAATCTCGGCTGCCGTCGGCCCGCGCACAGCGATGTTGTAGTCAGCCAAGGCAGCCTCGTAGTTCAGGGTCGCTTCCTGCAAATCAATTGCCTGCGTCAACGCCCCGATATCGTCTCGATAGGCGATCTCGTCATAGGCCCACTGCGCTTTTTGCAGGGCCACCTCTTTACGTTTTAGCTCGGCGGCGGCTTTGGTTATCTTATCCTCATCGGGACCTTCCAGCAATTCGGCCAGCTTGAGCCGGGCGCTTTCCAACCTGGCCTGAGCCGAGGCAATCTTTTCGGCCAGCCTTGGCTCAAACAGCTTCTGCAACTCCGCCTCTTGCTGATTCAGGTCGATCTCCGCTCGTCGTATCTCTAATTCCAGATCGTCTGTCGCCAGGCGGGCCAGCGCTGTTCCGGCGGCAACGTATTGGCCGCGCTCGACCATAACTTCTTTTACTGCCCCGCCCATTTCAAACTTCATTTCGACTTCGGCTTTTGGCTCAATGCGTCCGGTGGCGTTGACCGTGTCGACCAGGGTTTGAACCTCAACCGGCACAATTTCAATAGTGGGGTCTTCGGCCACCGTTGGGGGTTCGGGGGGAGTGGCAAAGTAATAACCGGCTACGCTTACGCCGATGGCAATAGCCAGGATTAAGGTGATGATTAGCGCTCGTTTCATTGACCTGTTTCTTTCTTAAGCAGGGTAACAAGGTTGCAGGGTTGCAAGGTTGCAAGGTTGCAGGGTTGCAAAAGATAACGGGTTGTCACCTTGCCACCTTGCCACTTTGCTACCTTGCCACTTTGCTACTTTGCTACTTTGCTACTTTGCTACTTTGCTACCCCGCTACTTTGCAGCCTGAGAGCAAGATAATCAATATTGATAACTACCCCCCCAACGTTCCGGCAAATATCAGAGTCGGCAACACCGTGATACCCAAAGCCAATGCGGCGTAGAGAATGATCAGCATCAATGATTTACCCCGGCTGATACGGGCCACCACCGACAGCCCCAACACGGCCAGCGCCAGATGCCATACCCAAAACAAGTCGATACCGCCCAGTAACACAAACAGCGGGTCCCGCGCATCCTTCATTAAATCTCCCGTGCCAACCAGGAACGACAACCCCGGATATTGGTTGATGTGTTGGGCAACCAGCGTAAAGCCGCCTTGCACCAAAAGGCCAATGGCCATTGGAATCCGCGCCCAGCTACTCATCGCAAATATTGAGCCGAAGCTCATATCGTCCCCGCCGACAATAAGCGCCCCAAAGTATAAGAAAGCCGACTGCACCAAAAGACCGCCAATTAGAAAAATCACGCCAAAGCCCAGGCTGGTAGCCAGCATAAAGGGCAGCGAGAGCGTAAACTCCATCGTTTGCCGGGCCGCTTCCACTTGTTCGGGCGAAAGCGAGGCCAATTGGCTTTCCGCCTGTTCACGGGCCAACTCTAAGGTGTAGGGTATTTGCACAACTGTCATAGCAGCAAAAGTAAGTATCACCACAAACAGCGGCAAAGCCCAGGTCGACCAACTACGCCGCGCCAGGACCGCTTTAAAGGTAGTAACCGGCTGGTCGATAATACCAAAGAGTTGCCGCCCCAGCGAGGGCGTTTGATTGTTAGCAATAGCTTCAATAGTGGTTGTCATTTATTGTTTCTCCCTTAAAAGTAATTTTGGGTTTCAAGGTTTGACGTTTCAGGTTACGCGCCGCGAACCCAAACTCCCGAACTTAAAACGCCATTTTTAGTATATTTCAAACTGCTCAAACCGGCATCGGGCCAGGGATGGATTAGAAATGGGTCTGGAGACGGATTGACGGCGCGCCCGGTCGGTCTACAGACCTACCTGTAACCCGTCTCACGTCCGATGACGTTTGTGGCAGATTGAGGTACATTATAGATAACAACTATAACATACCTGCCCGGTTTTGTATCAACTATCTCTTCAACCCCCGCAAACGATATACCAATGATGAGCGTTGAATTATCATCAAATTGAGCAACGGGGAAAGTCTGCTATAATGAAAACTATGTTGAAAAAACTGCCCTTTGCCGGGGGTGCGTCCAAAATTTTTGGAAAGCACCGGGGGGAATTTGGGGAGACGCCCCCCATACCCCCCGGTCCTCCTCAAATGTCGGACACACCCTTTGCCGGTCGCTTACGGCAGCCTTTACGGTGGGCGCTATCTTTTTTTCGCCGCCTGCAGTGGAAGCTGACCCTGGCTTATACGTTGTTTACCGTCGTCACAATTCTCATTTTGGGGGGAGTTGCTCTGGCGTTTTTGTGGTACTTCAACTTCCGCTCAAGTTCGCTGCCCGGCCGGATTGCAGACGGGTTACTCAGAGCAAGCCCGGCTATGGCGCCCTATCTGGCGAAAACCCCGCCTGACCGGGATGGCTTAAACAAGTGGCTCCAGAGCGTCACCTTAGATAACAATCTGGTCATTAATATTCAAAGAGAAGATGCTCAAGAGGACGGCGAGAAAGTGCCGGCCCAATTCGGTCGAGTCATCCTGGTCGCCATTGTTGACCCGGAAGGCAAAGTTATAGCCGCAACCCCAGCCGAACTGGCCGCGCCCGATATTGCTCTTCAACTCTTACGCCCATCCCGGTACGATGCAATCATCTCGCCGGCTGAGGTGATTGTGCCGGGCGCTGCGCTTCGTCCCCAACTTTCAACCACCGCCGCCAAAGGGTTCTACGCCGCATTGCGGGGGGAAAAAGACGTTTCACTGCTGTCGACCCGCGACTCCGAGGGATATATGGTGGCTACCGCCCCCATTTTTGGAGAAGATGAACAGCTACTGGGCGCGATATACGCCAAACTGGCTATGCCAATTGAAGAGGGAGAGTTTCTTCAGCTTGTTTTGCAAGGCACAATTTTACCGGTGGCCCTGGCGATGCTTGTTGTCGGGGTAATAGCGGGTATTCTCTTTGGTTTTCTAATTTCTCGCGGTTTGACTCGCCGTTTGCAAGTTCTGGATAAAGCCGTCGATGCCTGGGGGCAGGGCAACTTTGAGGTTCTGGCCCCGGATCGATCCGGCGATGAGTTGGGCCACCTGGCCCGCCATCTCAACCACATGGCCCTGCAATTGGAAAACCTGTTGCACGCACGCCAGGAATTAGCCACCCTGGAAGAGCGCAACCGGCTGGCCCGCGATTTGCACGACTCGGTCAAGCAGCAAGTTTTTGCCACGGCTATGCAGGTGGGGGCCGCCAAAGCCTTGTTAGACCAGCAATTCCCGGTTTGACAATTAGGGTGTAAAAATTGTTGCAATTGCGGGTATTTAAGAGCAGAATTTCCAGAATGATAGAATTTTGATTCGTTAATTCTGCCAATTCTGCTCTTAAGCCGGCAAAAACCAGCCCA
>JAJRVO010000432.1 GCA_024277275.1 Chloroflexota bacterium | reverse complement strand
GTGCAAGGAGTTATACCCACAGATTAATTATTTTTTGTGTCTTAACCGGGTCTGCATAGCAATAGTTGCGCTTAGATGCGCCCCAAAGAGAACAATGATACTGCTCAAGTAAATCCACAGCATTAAAGCAACCAGAGCGCCAAGCGAGCAGTACACCAACTGATACCGAGCCATTCCGCTGGTCAGGTACCAGCTAAAGAGTTCCTTAACCAATTCCCAGCATACAGATGCAACCCCGGCCCCCCACAGGGCCTCTCTCCACCGTACTTTTGTTTTGGGTATCCACCTGTACAAATTTAGAAACGTAAAGAAAATGACAAACCAGGGGATTAGTCTGGACAAGACGCCCCAGACGTAAGAGTCGTAAATGATCACATTGCCCAAGATAGGTACTTCAAACCAGGGTAACAGATTAAATATGGTGATAGAAAGTACCCACACCATCAACAGTCCGGTCAGGCTAACCACCATTCCCAAAGCAATCAGTCGCCTAAATAGAAAATTGCGCGACCGGGCCGTATGCCAGGCCCGGTTAATGTTGTACACTAATATTGTAAAAACAGCCGTTGCCGACCACAACAAACCAATAGTCCCGGCCAATTCTACCGTACCGCGCACGCCAAGTACCTGGTCAATATTTGTTTTAATAAGAGTTTGAGCGGTTGGCAGCACCCCTTCCACAAAATCAAGCACCAGTTGCTTCACCGGCTCATCTTCAAGGATTGAACTGATAAAACCGATCAAAAAAATTAGCAGTGGAAAGAGCGAAAGAAGCGCATAATAAGCTATACCGGCTGCCGCTTCCATAGCATGAGCCTCGTTAAAGTTTTCAATTGTTTTAACCAAAATACTCAAAACACCGCCACACAAGCAATCAACGTACTTGTAGACAACTTTGAACCTGGCCTTAATTTTTATCTTCAAAACGCGGTAGGTCATAGCATAAAATTCTCTGGGAAATATCTGATTATTTGTTATACATCCCAAAAACACGTCCTGAATTCTACGCTACGCTGCCAATATAGACAAGCGGCCCATAAATGGATGAAGGTACCAATTACACTCTGGCTAAATTCTGGTATAATGGAGACATAAATAAAACCGCAGAATAGAGCGAGGAAACTCATGGAAGAAACTGAGTCCACCGAATCAACGGGATGGTTTAACGCTTTATTAGAAAGCCGACTTTTATTTACAGCCTTGCTGGCAGTATTTGCTATATTTGTTGTACTGGTTGGCCTAATAAGCTATCTGCTGCTATCAAGCGCTAATACCGTAGTCAATTCAACGCCTATGCCTACCACCGCCCTACAATTTGGCACGCCCACGCCACCCGATACCTCTATAACCACACCCTCGCCGGCCGGTCCATCCATAGCCCTGCTTCCCGTACAGGGAGACTCGGGTACGTTGGTGACTATTACCGGCAAAAACTGGACGCCCAACGATACCGTGGTTGTGCGTTTGGATGACCCAACCGGCAGTCAGGCGGTACAGCCGCTCTTTGCCAATACGCAAGTAGCCGCTAACGGCTCCTTTATCATCTCGCTTATTCTACAACCCGGCACGGGTTGGGATAACTTGTCCACCGTTCAGGTAACCGCAGAATCACCCGCAAACGAAGAACGGGTTTCTGCCGAGTTTGGCATTTTGTCTCCAGCCCCAGGCGATTCCCCCGTTCCAGACATCACCACCCCGCCTCCCGATACCCCACCCGCCGACACGCCCACAGCCATTCCGGGTAATCCGCCAACTCCAACAACCGAGTACATTCCCTCACCCGGAGATTGGAGAGGCGAATATTATAACAATCCTAACATGGTTGGGTCGCCAACGCTGGCCCAAAACGAGCAGGGGATAGAGTTTAATTGGGGAAATGGCGCTCCGGCCCCCACCCTGCCTGTCGATGGCTTTTCTGCGCGTTGGACCAGAACCTATAATCTCGACGAGGCAGTCTACCGATTTCACCTTGCCGCCGATGATGGGGTGCGTTTGTGGATTAATGAAGAGCTTATTGTTGACGAGTGGTACGCCAGCGCCCCACGCGAGATTGTTGCAGATTATGCCGTAATCTACGGCGGTTTACAGGCCGTGCGCATAGAGTACGCCGATTTTGCAGCCACAGCCGGGATTAGTTTTTGGTGGGAAAAACTCCCCTTCCCCTTACCAGGCGACGATGTTCCCCCCTACCGCGATTGGCGCAGCGAATTCTGGCCCAATCCAAATTTATTTGGCGATCCCCTGCTGGTAGGCCGAGAACCAGCCGTTAACTTTAACTGGGGAACCGGCTCCCCCGCTGCGGGCTTACCCAGCGATAATTTCTCGGCCCGCTGGTTTCGACTGGTCGACTTTGAGCCGAGCAATTACCGCTTTTACCTTAACGTTAATGATGGCGCGCGCCTATGGGTTGATGGTCAACTTCTTATTGACGAATGGCGCGATGGCGACGCCCGTGAAGTTACCAAAGATTTAACAATAGCCGGCGGTCGACACGAGCTACGGCTGGAATATTATGACCGCACCGGCGAGGCCTCTATCAGCCTGCGTTGGGAAAAAGCCCCGCCCGTTACCTCTACGCCTACCCCCACCGCTACCCCCATAGGCTACTACCCCGATTGGCGCGGCGAGTATTGGTCAAACACAGCCTTAAGCGGCAACCCAACCCTGGTCCAAAACGACCCCGTGATTGATTTTAATTGGGGGTCCGGCGCGCCCGCCCCGGCTTTGCCGCCGGATAACTTCTCTGTCCGCTGGAGTCGCTCATTTACATTTGAGAACGGTCTCTATCGCTTTACGGCCAACGTAAATGATGGCATCCGTTTTTATGTTGACGGCAGTTTGATTTTAGATCAGTGGCTCGACACAGCCGTGGCCAAAACCCACGTTCTTGACTTGAATCTAAATGGTCGCCACTGGCTGGTTGTAGAGTATTACGAGCGTATCGGGGATGCTGTCGCCAGCTTCTACTGGGAACAGGTCAGCCCAACCCAAACACCCACTACCACCCCCACGCCAACGCCAACCAATACCGTGCCTCCAACGCCCACCAATACTGTGCCGCCAACCTCCACAACAACGCCCTCTGCCACCCCTACATTTACGCCATCTCCAACGCTTTTACCAACCAATACCACTACGCCAACCCCCTTACCAACCAACACCCCTACGCCAACTCTTGAACCAACCGGCACGGCTACTTCTACCGTTACCCTTACTCCGACGCCGTAAACCGGACACTTGATTGGGATAGGGTCTATTCTATCTGTATTGACATAAAATTAGACTTTTAATTGGGCCTGGCATATAATAGTTCTAACTGATAGTTGAGATCAGGTCGAATATGTTAACAGCGATGAAAAACTACTATCAAATTCTGGGTTTACCTCCAAATGCCCCACCCCGTAAAATAAAAGAACAATACCGGAAACTGGCTAAAATTTATCATCCCGATAAACTCGTCAACGCTGCCGATAAAGCCCGCTTGGTAGAAAAGTTCAAGGAAATTAACGAAGCCTACGAAGCCCTGTCTGAGGTTGTAAAAAGGGCTACCCTTAACCCCGCAGAGCGAAAGCTGGATTTTCTTTACCGGCAAGGCCGGCGCCTATCTAAACAAAAGAAGTGGTCAAAAGCCATGACCGTCTATAATGAAATCCTGGCTATCGACTCCAACTATCGAGACACGCTCACCTGCCTGCAAGAAGCGCGTCGCAAACACAAGCGCCTGGCGGCCCAATATACGGAAGCCAACTCATTTTTTAAGCGGGAAAAATGGACAGAAGCTATAGAAAGCTTTGAGCGCATCCTAAAGGAAGACCCCAAATATCGGGATGCAGCCCAAAAAATCAAGAAAGCGCGGCGCGAGCAACTTAAGGCAGATTTTATGAGCCAGTATTGATAGAAACAGTCTCTCTATTCCCCAATACCTTTGTTTCATAATTCCGGTCTACTTGTGATGAATTCCTCCATCACAAGTTATCTCGGCCAATATCTATTTGCAACCGTCGAAAAGCTACAACTTGACTTAAAGAAATATTCTACTACAATTTCCATCAATCCCAAGCCCTTCATCTAAAGGAGCCGCCTATGAAGCGGGGCTTCACACGCACCTGATGAAACCCAACAGCAGGGGTGCAAGGGTGCAGCGGTGCAGGGGTGATTTTTGTTCATTGCTCATTGTTAATTGTTCATTGGTTTCATAGGAGACCTAGCATGCAAACTGTAACACTTACGTTGCCAGAGTCGCTTTACCGTATTGCCCATCAAGTGGCTGAGACAACTCAGCAACCGCTGGAAGTGGTGTTACAAAACAGCATTGCCCACACGTTGCCCCCTCTTGATGATGTTCCCCCGGAAGAAGCAACTGAACTGGCTACCCTGGCTTTATTAGATGATGCAGCCCTCTGGCGAGAAGCCGGGCAAATGATGACCCCAACCGAACAAGCAGAGCTACAAGATTTACTAGACCGACGAAGCGCTGATGAACTATCTCTTGCTGATGAAAAACGTTTGAAGGTGATGCTGGATACTTATGGTCGCTTAACGGTACACAAGGCTCATGCCTGGTTACTTCTGGCTAGACGTGGATATCAGGTCCCCCCCCAACAAAATCAAGAGTAACTGACAATGAGTCGCCCTTACATTCCCAAAACCTTACGCCAGAAGGTGGCAGACAAAGCCAAACATCGCTGCGGTTACTGTCTTACGCCCCAATCCTTTACCGCTATGCCTATGCATGTAGAACACATTATCCCCTTTGCTGCCGGTGGCCCTTCTACTGAGGATAATCTCTGGCTGGCTTGCCCCTTATGCAACGGTTACAAACGAGACCAAACCTATGCCATTGATTCTGTTACCGGCGAACAGATCTCCCTTTTTAATCCCCGCCAACAAATGTGGTCTGAACATTTTCGGTGGAGTGAAGATGGTACCGAGATTATTGGCCTCACCACTTGTGGTCAGGCAACCATTACAACTTTGAAGCTTAACAACAAGTATCTGATCCGCGCCCGGCAACGCTGGGTAATGGCTGGTTGGCATCCACCTACAGATTGATATTTTTTGTAAGGGATAAAAGATGATTATAGCATATCAACTAAATGGTTTGTCTCAAAGTTCAACAAAAATGCTCCGTAATGATTGGTAAATAACTCACTTATATACTTGGCCAAGGTTAAATCTCCATTATTTATCTCATACTTCTTTTCTTTATTAACTACGTATAAAAATAATGTGTGGGCATAAATTGTGGCAATGTATTTATTATTGATAAGATTATCTTCATCCATGCCCAGGTTTTTCTTGGCCTTGTAATCTTTTAGGACTTTACTATCCATATTGACATATATTATTTCAAGTAAATCTTTATCACCCCCAATCAAGGGATATACTACCGTCTCATAATTCATTGATTCCCCTGTCCCATCCTCAAATTTTTCCCAGATCATACGGTCAGGATCATCTTCTGTAACGCTTTCATAAACTAAAACAAGTAAAGGCAAGCCTGGTTTAGCAGGTTCATCTTCTTTTTTTACCTTTTTAGGTGGGGGAGGAGGTTCGGTGATTTTTGCCCAAAAAACAACGGAGAAATTTTGGTCAGGGGCAGTTAGATCGGCGTTAACTTGTATTTCATCACCAACTTGAACTTCATCAATAGGTTTCAAAACTATTCTGATAGCGCCGTCATCCGGGCTTCTGCGCTCTACAGCTAAAACATCTTTAATTTCTTCAATATTGCCCTTTTTGTCTCCCCCGGTAGTTTCATTGGGCGTATATCCCAACAGAGCTATTTTTAGCTCGCCCGGATCTTCAACCCGGTCAAAATATTCATTTTCAACATCATTCAGAAAGGTTATTGTCTTTTCACCGTACAAAGGCACAGCAGTTAATAACTTACCTTGTTTTTCTTTCAATTGGGCATTAAAAAATGTAGGGTATCGTTGTGGGTTAAATGGAGGTTTCTCTTTCTTCTGTTGGGTCGATGACTTTTTGGGTTTTGGTTTTGTAGGGGCCGGTAACTTGTCTCCTTTTTTGTTAACTTGAAAAAGTTGATCAAGGAGTTTGTGTAAGTTTTCGTCCAATGGTAATTTGTCGACAAAAGAGCGTAAAAGGTAATCACTTTCAGTTGTATCAATAGAAATCGAGTCTCGACGCCTCTTATGAATTTGTTTTAGCTTGCCACTCTTTAATTTATCCCGAAATATGCCACGTAAATATTTCCCTTCTTCTCCATCTTTTAGCCGATCACGCGAGGCCATAAAAAGTTCTTTACGAAAGTCATAAGCCATCTTGGTACAATCAACGTGAATAAGTAGATGATTTTTGAGCAAATGGAATTTTAGGGAGCGGGTAATGAATTCTGAGGTGTAGTGACCATGAACTTGCCCATTAAGAGAAAATAATACAGCCATATTATTTTTGAAGAATTCGTTTTGAATTGTTGAGACGGTTTCTTTAGCCGTTTTACCTTTGCTCTTAGTTTTAAAGACATAAATTGTAACTTTAACTTCGCCAATCCGGGGATCAGTAATGTTTTGAGAAAAGATACCGTCTTTTTCTAAATACTCTTTTTTTCTAGCTTCAAGCCGTCGCTTTAACCCATACAGTTCTCTTTCGAGATTTTTATCATTAGGGTATCTTTTCTGCTGTTCAATGGTATAAATGGGCAAAGCGGGTTCATACAAAAACTCATTAAGGCTTCGATTCATATCACGCGCAATATGCCGATTGCCTTTAGTATCATAAGAGTAAAGTTTAATGATTGTGCCGGTTTTGAATTTTCGTTTATATAGACCGAGGTCAAGTGTCGTAATCTTAAAAGCGGGAATTTTGCCATTAATTCTAAGATACTCGTACCAGGTGCTTTTTTTAGCTTTTTCTTCAACTTGAGTAAAAGGGTGGCTGCGAACAAGGGTAAAGCCAAATTTACCTGTACCATCATATCTTTTTGAGGCAATCAACTGGTATCGCTTTTTACCACAAAAGACAATACCCCCTGT
>JAJRVO010000431.1 GCA_024277275.1 Chloroflexota bacterium | reverse complement strand
TGGGTTGGTTCTGGGGTCATTGTGGCTGCACCTTTCTACTTGAGTTTATTGTTTTTCAAGGTACAACTTATCGTCTCAAGCCAAATTTGTCAAATTCAACCCTCAAAAAGTTAACATAAGTGCTTAAGTTTACGATTATGGTCGCCGGGGGCATAGCCTTTAGGAGCAACCCCCAATAAAACAAATTGACCCACCGTGGCTCCGTCTGCTAAAGAGACTCCGGCGTATAAAATGGCGTTTTTTGCAATATTCATGGACATAACGCTAAACTCTTAAGCTCGCCGTCATCCGGCGGGTAGGCAAAGTAGTTGTCTCTGATGAATAGTTACCCATACGCTTCAAGCGCTTGCCGATAGAGATTTGTCAAACGATTCACAATAGTCTCAGCGCCGTATTTCTGCGTTACATATTCTATTATAGTCTCAGGATTGTAAGACTTGTATTTAGAAATCATCTGCATCATCGCCGCTTCTAAGGCCGTAACATTACCTACATCAATCAATATCCCCATGTCCTGGTTAACAATCTCTTCCGGCCCTCCACAACGAATGGCTATAACAGGTTTACCACAAGCCATTGCCTCAAGAAGAATCACCCCAAATGACTCCCTATAACTTGAAGACACCAAAAAATTACAAGACTGCACTAAAGTCGGAATTTGCTCTGATGGAACCTCGCCGGTAAAAGTACATAGGGAATCAGAAAAATCAAAACAGAAGGTTCTTATATAGTTTTTCCATTTTAGCCATTTGTGCTTGAAAATCACCCTTCTCCTTGATCAATGTTAGGTTTGTCATAATTATCTTTTGCGCCAAGGCTTTGTCTTTGAGCAAACGAACAATAGCTTCAGCAAGTTTTTGAGAGTTTTCACCAGATACTATAAGCGCATTTTCTTCACTTGTGATTATTTCTTCAAATTGAGGAAGCCAACCCAAAATCAGTGGCACACCGCAAGCCATCGCTTCAAATCCAGTTGCTGGAATAGTAGCATCAGATCGAGAAACAGACAGCACGACATCAGCTAATCGATATAGTTTACCCATTTCATTATGATTGGACACCTCATCAACAAAACGAACTGCCGTCTCAACCTTCATATTGGTTATCATCTGTTGAATCCGGTTTCGGTATGCCTCCTGTCTTACATCTGTTTTAGCGAGGAATACAAAACATACATCAGGAACTCGCTCCAGAACATAAGGAAGAGCAGCCACAATTGTTTCAATATTATAAACTGGAGCAAAAGCGCGAGGACTAAGGACAACTGGACGATCACCTAACTCAAGCTGTGTCCGCCATGATTTGGCATCCAATGAAGGATTAAAATCACTTAAATTGGGTAAGAGATAAGTTACATGTCCATCTACAGCAGATTTTACATACTGTCCAGCAACCGCCAAAAGGTGTTTTGAAAGCGCATTAACTATATCAGCTTTCTTCAGCGCAAGGGGCGTTAACCAATAACGCGGAAATCTTTCAACGCTACCAGGAACAAGCATATCACTCCCCCAAATTGTCAAGACAAAGGGATGAAAGCCTGATAGAGCGGCCATCCAGCCGTAGAAGCTAATAAAGTGAGCATGTAAGATGTCAGGGCTAATAGTGTAGATGATCTGGCGAATCCGCCAAGGGCACAGCAAAGCCAGCCAGCCGCGCCCCCGTTTTATCTTGTTCAGAGAGGGAGGGAAGATAGCATGAATCTTTACACCTTCTAAAGGAATAAAATCTGTGTAAAATGTCAACAAATGAACCTCATGGCCCTGATGCACAAAATACTCCAGCCAGCGGCGGGTATGGATACTACGAGGATCGGCTATATAGCATAAGCGCATTAATCGTTCTCCGATAAAATCCTTTCAACAGTTCACGGCGAATTGATTTGTCCGAATGGACACTGCAACCAACCCTTTACCCTGACAGCGCCAAAACAAATAGCCAGCGAACGGGCCAATCTGGATATATACAGTCTCTTTGAAGAAATCGGCCAGGCTAATTGCAAAGCTTTCAATAAAACAGGCAATTCATGAAAGCAGCCGCATTCCAATGTTTTAATATATTGATACGACAATTCACTCAAAACATCCGGGTCATTACCGGCAGATGGGTATAAGGCGCAAAAATGCTCAAAGTACTTCTGGATAATTTCCAAGCGATATTCTGGATGCTCAGTGTGTTGCGCCTGCACGGTGTCAACTTTGCTTAACCATTGTTCAGAGTTATCGGTAATGCCCAAAATACGGGACGGGTTAGCCCGATTAATAAGCCGTTGCTCCTGACGAATAAGATTGACAGACTTGCTAGTTTCAGCCCCGGGATGCCGGCGGACATCAAGCAATAAATCCGGCAAATTGGCAAGTTTGTATTTTAACGGTACACGGGACCAAAGCTCCCAATCTTGTGAGTAACTAATGTTAGGGTCGTATCCGCCAAGTTCATCCCAGATTATAGATTTTCTAAACATAGCCGCGCCATTAGAAATGGGGCAGGCAAATAGCTGTAGCCAGCGCAAGGGGATATTCCGCTTGGGGGGTATATACGGCGCGTAAATAACTTTATCATCCGGGTTAATAAAACGAAGGCCCGTTCCAAGCACGGCCACTTCGGGGCGCTTGCGCATATAGGCTGCCTGCATTTCCAATCGTTTGGGGTGTGAGACGTCGTCGGCGTCCATACGAGCCACTAATTCAGTTCGAGCGTGTTCCAATCCCCGGTTAAGCGATTTTGTTTGTTTGATATTCTGTTCATTATCAAGTAACCGGATACGGGGATCGTTGTAGCTCAAGATAATCTCACGGGTATTATCTGTAGAACAATCATTAACAATCAGAAATTCAAAATCCGTAAAGGTCTGATTTAAAATTGACTCTATGGCTAAAGTCAGATAGGGCGTCCCATTGTAAACAGCCATCAACACGGTAACTTCAGGCATCTAGGTTAACCTCCGGCCAGTCTTTGCAAACGTTGAATGTTCGCCATAACAGGTCTTGTTCAAAATCAAGTTCATTTTTCTATTTCAGCCCTTCTACCTGTTCAGATTTAACGGCTGACTCCAAAGTTTGCGACCAGCCCTGCGCGTACAAATCCTTGAGCCGTTCCAAACCCGCTTTCGCCGTCGGCATACTAATTTGTAATAGCTTTTCCGTTTTCTTGCCGCTCAATGACATATCTTTGGGGCGTTGGGCCTTAAAGGGAAAGCCCTCAATGCTGACAGGATAAATATTCTCTGTTGAATAACCAAACACTTCGGCCAATTGTAGGGCAAAAGCGTATTTTGATAAACGCTCGCCGCCAACATGGAAGACGCCGGTTGCTTCTATTTGAAGCAATTTTACTATGACTTCAACAAGATCATTCATTAAAATAGGCGTAAAGAAAGCGTCAGAGAACATGGTTAGCTCACGCTGTTCAACTAAACCTTGCCAAATCCAATCGCTAAATGATGGTCTGATGGATGTGCCCCAGCCAAAAAAATTAGTGCGGATAATCAGCGCTTTTGGGCAGGTTTGCAGGACAACTTGTTCTGCCTGCCATTTAGTTTTGGCATAGACATTAAGCGGAGTTGGCTGGTCTGCTTCTGTTCTCCACGGAGTCAAACCATCAAACAAATGATCTGTTGAAATGTGGATGAGCCGCGAGCCTAAGGCAGCGGCAATTTTGCCGCAATTTTGCGCAGTTTCCACATTGATTTTGTAGGCCAGGGTTGGGTCGGCCTCACAACTATCAACGTTGGTTATACCAATTGCATTTAAAACAATATCTGGACGAATTTCTGTAAGCGCCAATTCCAATTCATAAGCGTTGGTCGCATCCAGTTTAAATGATTGAACGCCGTCAGTAACAACCGGGTGGCTAAGGTAGCTGCCGCCTACTTGAAACTGCTCGCGCAGTTGAAGGGCGATATTTAATCCTAACCGTCCACTAATACCAATAATAAAGAGCTTCATCGCAGTAAATTTGTCACTTTTTTTCTTCAGAAACCGCAGACTCCCATTTCATCTCCGCTATCTGGATTTCAGGATGCGTCGCCATTAAATGCCAAATTACGGCTTGAAATGCTTCGGTATGAGCGGTAACAGAGCCGGGATTGACCGTGGGCACAATCACGCAAGCATCAGCTACTTGAGCTGTATATCCGCCATCACGCCCTACAATACCAATAATTTTGGCCCCAACCTGACGAGCATACTCCAGAGCTTGCACCAAATTTGGGCTTATATTCATTTCCCGATTCCCGCCCCCAACCGATAATACAAAGACTAGATCTTGGTTATTTAAACGGCTGCCTTTTAACCAGGTTACAAATACCGTATCCCAACCCTCATCATTGACTCGAGCCGTCAACTCCGACACATTATCGACGGGCGTATAAGCCTCTATCCCGGCAATCTTACGAAAGTCGTTTACGGCATGCGAGGCGTTGCTGGCGCTGCCGCCAATCCCCAAAATAAACAGGCGCCCTTCTTTCTTGCGTGTTTCAATCAACAAACGAATAATCTTTTGAATTACTTCATGATCGAGTTTGTCAACAATTTGCTTCACTTCAGTCAAATATGTATTGATATGCTGCATATTGTCCTCTTGGCGATTAGAGTTGATACCCAACAGCCTGGGCATCGTTATAAAACATCTTTACCGTATCCAACGAGTATTCATCAAGTTCTTTGCCTACCAGTGATAATTTCTTCAAAACATCATTGGTGACAGTGATAATATGACACCCCACCACATCAGCCTGGAAAATATTCAACAACTCACGCGGACTGGCCCAGATCAATTCTGCATCCGGGTACATACGCAATAACTCAACAGCCGCTGCCATCAAAGGTATGGGATCGCGGCCGGTATCGGCCACCCGGCCGGCAAAGACAGACACATAACAAGGCGCGCCGCCAGCAATTGCAGATCCCACTTCTCGCACTTGCTCTAAATGCATCATAGCCGTCACATTTACTTTAACCCCGGCCTGTGAAAGTTTGTGGATAAGCGGATAGCTTACCTCACCTTTTGTATTCATGACCGGTATCTTAACGTAAACATTAGCTCCCCACGATGCAATCTCCATAGCCTGACGCTCCATTTCATCAAACTCATCTGAAAAAACCTCAAATGAAATGGGCAAATCAGTGATTTCTTTAAGTACCGAAAGCGCAAATTGTTTATAATCCGTAACCCCCGATTTACGCATCAAGGTAGGGTTAGTGGTAAATCCTTTAATAAAAGGACTGTTATGATATGCTTCTAACATTTGCGCTTTATCGGCGCCATCGGCAAATATTTTTACATTTAGTTGGTCAGGCGATTTCATAGTTTGCTCCTTAATAAGCAAATTTAAGCACAGTATTAGCCCAATAGTTTGCGCTTGACTGGTCCCAAAACACCCCGCAGTCGCCGCACTGCCCGACGGGCGTGATACTTTGCCCGGCCAGATAGGCCGGCGTGATATAACTCAATGTCTGTCACAAGGTTAGGCACGCCAAATTCATGAGGGAATTCTGTGTCTAATCTTTTAGCAAAATCCAAAGCGGTTTGCGTTTTACCTGAATGCAAGAGTAAATCCGCCCAACGCCCCATATGCCGCAGAAACCAGACAGGATGGACGCGAGGAGGAAAACCCTGCATCCACTCAAGATCATCCTCTGTTGGAGGCTCTTTGTGAAGATACATTTGATCAATCCACAGACAACGAAGAACATAGGATCGAAATCCGTGGCCGAAGTATTGTTTGAGAACCGTCAAGTCACTCCGAGTGGTCTGATACTGTATAAGTTGCCCCAAAAGTTGGGCAGGTTTTTGTGAGTTTTCGGCACGGGCTAACATCTTTAATGCAGGCCGGCGATCATGTTGCCAAGACTGATACAGGGCCAGGTCTAACCACTGCCCGGCCCGATCTGGATCATGGCTGCAATCTGCGACAATTTCTGAAATTCTACGGCAAGTTAATTGTCGGGCTTCTGAAGGAGAGTAAGGCATATGCCCATCCATAAAGGGATGATAGATATCCATCGCATCATTCCCGGAAAAGAGTCGATTTACAATACGGTTCACGTCCTCTGGATTATCTGCAATGACATCTTGAACCAAACCGTGAAAGGGCGTTTGCCCCCCGGTTTCTAAAACAATCACCGGTATCTTTTGAAACAAAGCCTCAAAACATACTTGTGATGCCCCTCGATTAAGCAAGACGTCTGTTGCTTCTAGTAAATCACTAATTGGCACAACACCCTCTATAGCTTTGGCTCGCGGCGCATATTCTTGGATAAAGGGCATTACTGTTTCCAGCAACTCCATTGGATGGGGTTTGACCACTAACTGATACTCTGACGGGAGATCCTCAGCGGCTAATGTTAATAACCGGCGACGTATCGCAGGGCTTTCACCAACGTTATTCAGAGTTGTCAAGGTTAAAGCAGCTACAGGGCGATCCGGATTCAAACCAAAATATTCTTTCATTTTGCGTGATTGGTTTGCCGAAACCTTTCCGCTTTGTCCGGTATAAAACGCCCATCCGGTCACCTCGACCCGTCGTTCCGGCAGACCATGTTGCAACATACCCTCTTGTTCACACCTGGAAGCAACCAGCACATAATCGACGGGCAACACATAATTATTGACCCGGCCCTGGTTTAAAGCAATTTGATTACTCTCTTCAATGGCAATGGTAGGCACATTGCGCTCCAGAGCTGATTGAAGCAAGTTGATTGCCGACAACTGAGGGGGCTGCAACGTTGAAAAGATCACTGCCTTAACATCGTTTGCCCATAACTGTTCAGGGATGTGATGATTTGTTAGAGCGACCTTTTCAAAAGGGATTTTTGCCATTGCCGTGTCATTAAACCAGGATATATGGGAGTCATAGACAAGACGAAATGTCCAGTCAGGCATTTCCTGGGCAATCAACGCAAGATTACGCGGATGGACCGGCCCGACGACGTAATAAAGAATAATACCTGTCATAACCCTACAACTCACCTTGCAAACAGCGTATCACATTTTCAACGGCAAGAGTCTCCATAGCCACGCGTGTTTCAACCGTCAGAGTAGCCTGGTGGGGCGATAAGATAACGCGATCATTATCGCACAAGGGGCCATCATACGGCTCTTTGGGAAAGACATCCAAACCCGCTCCGGTAAGATGGTCCGAAATCAACGCCTGGTGCAAGGCCGCATCATCAACCATATCACCCCGAGCCATATTAATCAACCAACTGCCCGGCTTCATTTGCTCTAATTCTGCTGCACCTACGTGAAACGGATTGTCTTTTGATGTTGCTGCATGAATTGATACAATATCGGCCCGGGCCAACAAAGTTGGCAGGTCCAGCAACTCTATATCCTGCTCGCTTACCCACGCTGTATCGGGATGTGGCTCAACTCCTACTACACTGGCCCCAAACACCTGTACCAGTTCAGCGACACGACGGCCAATACGCCCCAACCCAATGAGTCCTACCGTTTTGTTTGCCAGCAGGTTGCCCGGCACTCGCTGCCATTGACGTTGATGAGTTAACGCATCTACTTTGGGCAATCGGCGTAAAAGGGCCAGCATCATAGTTAACGTCAGTTCTGCCACAGCAACTATTGGTTCATTGGGTGTATTCAATACAGCGATATTACGCTTCCTGGCTTCGAGCAAATCAATATTATCAATCCCCACACCGCAACGACTGATGCAGCGCAGGTTGGGTAATTGAGCCAGGGTGCCGGCAGTATACAACTCTACTCCGGCTACCAGTCCCCGGCAATTGGGAGCCAGTTGCAG
>JAJRVO010000430.1 GCA_024277275.1 Chloroflexota bacterium | reverse complement strand
TTTTTCAGTTTTTAGTTTCAGGTATTACCGTAGGCAGCATTTACGCCCTGATTGCGCTGGGCTTTGTTGTCATTTATAACGTTACGGGAATCATTAACTTTGCCCAGGGTGAATTTGCCGTTTATGGAGCATTTACAGCCATCACGGTATTTCAGAAGGTCAGGCTATTTAGCGGCAATGTGCAACTTGATTTAGGTTGGCCTTTACCGCTGGCAGCTCTTTTTGGGGTGGTTATTGCCTTGTTGCTGGGTCTGCTATTATATCGATTTGGAATTCAACCGGCCCGCAATGCGTCTATTTTAAGTATGATCATTATTACCATTGGCGCAGCTTTTGTATTCCGCGGTCTGGCTTTGATGGTTTGTGGAACCGATCCAGCGCGACTGCCGGTTTTTACCAAGGGACCGCCATTTAAAATTTTTGGGGCTATTCTTACCCGGCAAGGGGTGTGGGTAATAGCGGTAACAATGATACTGTTAGTCATCCTTTATGTATTCTTTAACTATACGCTTATAGGCAAAGCGCTGCGCGCCTGTGCCGTTAATCCGGCTGCGGCGCGGCTTATGGGCATTAATACGCGCCGTATGGCCCTCCTTGCCTTTGGCCTAAGCGCCATTGTCACCGCCATTGCCGGTATTGTTATTGTACCGGCCACATTTATGACCTACGACCGGGGACTCATACTCTCGGTTAAAGGTTTTGTGGCCGCCATTATGGGGGGAATGTCCAGTCCAACCGGCGCAGTGGTTGGCGGCCTGTTATTGGGCATATTAGAATCCTTCAGCGCCGGGCTGATTTCATCCGGCTACAAAGATGCAATGGCCTTTATTGTTCTTTTCATTGTCCTGGCCGTGCGACTGGGCGGATTGTTGCGCGGGCAAACATCAACGCCTGAACAAGCCGGATTGTAAGACACATAGAAAGATAAGGAGCAACCCAAAATCAAATGGAACAATCCAAAATCCAAAATCCAAAATCCAAAATCCAATTGATTCGCCAATTTCCAAACGCAATAGGCATTACCGCGCTGGCGGTTGTATTGGCTCTGATACCGCCCAATATCGACAATAACTACATTTTGGCAATTCTAATCTTTGTTGCCCAATTTACTATGCTCACCATTGGCCTGTCTTTACTTATGGGTTACGCCGGTCAGATTTCATTGGGACAAGCGACATTCTTTGGTATTGGAGCCTATACCACCGCCATCCTGTCCACCCACTTTAAGCTCTCGCCCTGGATATCTTTAGCAGCCGGGGTACTGCTGGCGGCGGGCGTAGCCTATCTTATTGGCATGTTGATCTTTCGGCTGCGCGGTCATTATCTGGCAATGGCTACTCTGGGTATGAACATCATTTTGTTTTTGGTATTGACTCAGGAGGTTGAATGGACAGGCGGGCCATCCGGCTTTCGGGGGATTCCTGACCTGTCGATAGGGTCTTTTATGCTCTCCAACGACACGCACTATTTTTACCTGTTCTGGTTCTTTACTTTGATTGTGATAGCCGTATCGCTAAACATTGTTAACTCGCGGGTAGGGCGCGCTCTACGCGCTCTGCACACCAGCGAAATAGCCGCCGAAACAATAGGCATAGATACCAATGCTTTTAAACTCAAGGTATTTGCTCTTAGCGCGGCTTATGGGGGATTGGCCGGAGGGTTACATGCCACCTATCTTGGCTTTATCAGCCCCTCGACATTTCACTTCGGCATGTCGATTGAATTGGTAGTGATGGCCGTCATTGGGGGATTGGCCAGCGTGTGGGGGGCCATCTTTGGCGCAGGCATTGTTATGATGATCGAGCAATATTCGGGAACGGTCATCAAAGCCATCATTCCCAATGCTTCCGGCGAGCAAGAGATTATTACTTTTGGTCTCATCTTGATGTTAATTATGATCTTTATCCCCGAGGGGCTGTTCAGTGGATTGGTCAGCGCCGGACGAAGGTGGTATTTGAAGCGGACTGCGCGTGCTGTCGGCAAAGCTTAACACGTTGCTTAACACGCTGCTTAACAAGTTAAGGGAGAAAGATGCATCAACCAGAAAAAACGAGAAATACAGCCAAATCTTCAGTTTTACTTGAAGCCAAACAACTATTTAAAAGCTTTGGCGGCGTGGTTGCCGTCAACAAAGTTGATTTATCGGTTCGATCCGGGGAAGTTATGGCCTTGATAGGCCCTAACGGCGCGGGTAAGACAACACTGTTTAATCTTATATCCGGCGCCCACGCGCTGGACCAGGGCCAGGTTCTTTTTGAGGGCAAATCCATCTCCGGTCTATCTCCGCACCGTGTCGCCGAGGCAGGCGTGGTGCGCACCTTTCAAAACTTGCAAATTTTTGATAATATGACTGTTTTAGAGAATGTCCTGGTAGGGTGTCATCTACAGGGCCGAACCGGTTTTCTGGCAGCCGCCTTTCGTTTACCGGGGGTAGCCGGCGAGGACATCCAATTACGAGCGCAAGCGCTGGAATACTTAGAAATGATCGGACTGGCAGACCGGGCTAACGATCCGGCCTCGTCATTACCTTATGGACAGCAACGCCTGGTTGAGATTGCCCGCGCATTGGCCGTAAAACCAAAACTGCTCTTGCTTGACGAACCCGCCGCCGGATTGACCCACGTAGAAACTGAAGAACTAGACGACCTCATTTATCGCATCCACGATAGAGGTATTACAGTTTTGCTGGTAGAACATGATATGAACCTGGTAATGGGTATTGCCGGCCGAATAGCCGTGCTAAATTATGGGCAAAAGATTGCTGACGGCACCCCGGCTGAGATACAGGCCGATACGGCGGTAATTCAGGCTTATCTGGGCGCAGACTGGCAAAATGAACAGGTCATTGAACCTAAATTGGAGAAACAAGATGCTTGAGGTACGGGCTATTTCTACATTCTATGGACACATTCATGCCCTTAAAGAAGTTTCTCTGGAAGTGCAGGCCGGAGAGATTGTCTCGCTGATTGGCGCTAACGGGGCGGGCAAGACCACCTTACTCAACAGCATTTCGGGCATTGTTCCCGCCAGTCAGGGGCAAGTTTTACTGGATGGACAAGACATCACCCAACTTTCGGCAGAAGCTATTGTGAGCGTGGGAATTAGCCAGGTACCGGAACTACGACAGGTGTTTGGCACTTTAAGCGTGCATGATAATCTTATTTTAGGGGCCTATTTACGTTTACGGCGCGGAGAGCGCGAGGCGGGTAATGAAGATATAGAGTATGTCTTTGGCCTGTTCCCCATACTCAAAGAACGCCAAAACCAAATGGCGGGAACGCTCTCGGGGGGAGAACAACAAATGTTGGCTATGGGTCGCGGGCTTATGGCCCGGCCTAAAGTGCTGCTAATGGATGAACCCTCTCTGGGCCTGGCCCCAATTCTGGTTCAGGAGATTTTCCGGGTAACCCAACAATTGCAGGAAGCAAACACAACCATTTTGCTGGTGGAGCAAAATGCGCGAGCCGCCCTGGAGATTGCCGACCGGGGCTATGTTTTGGAAACCGGAAATGTGGTGTTGAGCGGAACGGCTCAAGAGTTGATTACCAACAAAGAAGTCCAGCAAGCCTATCTCGGTCGCGCTCCCGGTAAAAATAATCGGGGCGCAAATAGTCATAAAGCATCGTCAAAAACGTAGTTCGACAATCAAACGCAGATTGGGTTGAGCCGAAATTTATACGGCTAAACGCCGGGCGTTGAGCTTCATTCATAGAATGTAATCGTTCCCCCCCCCTCGTTCTTCGTGAGGGTAGCATAGGGCCTTGTGAGCAAAAAAGATGGAGTCCAAAAGTGTACTTTTGGACTCCATCTTTTTTAACAAAATTTGTAACTACTCAGGCTATGTCATTCTGAGCGAGGAACGAGAGAAGGACCTTCACCCGTGAAGGCGCTCCATGAAAAGCCCCAAAAGCGAGGCAAAGTTATACCGCATGGAGATTCGGCTCTTTGGGGTTTTCCGTGCAAGCTCGGCTTGGATTGCCAAATCCAAGCATATTTAGTGGCACAACCTGCTCGCTGCCACAACATACGGGGATTTGGCAATCCCCTCAGAGCAGTTGCACGGAAAGTCCTGAAGAAC
>JAJRVO010000429.1 GCA_024277275.1 Chloroflexota bacterium | reverse complement strand
ATTTTTATGGGACACAGATGAACACAGATTTTACAGATTTTTGTTTAGTTTTTTACCATAATCTGTGTTTATCTGCGAAAATCTGTGTCCTATTCTCTAGCTTTCAGAATGTTACTTTGTGACCGTGCTGAGTATATCAAAGAGATGGAAGCCTTGAAATCCAGGGAAGAAGCCCGCTGGAAAGATGGTTTTGTTTCGGGGGCGGTCTATCACGGCGATACCGACCACATTGATTTTCTCAACCGGGTGTATGCCATCAATTCGCAGAGCAATCCGCTCCACGCCGATTTGTGGCCGAGCGTCGCCAAATTTGAGGCGGAAATTGTGGCGATGACGACCAACATGCTGGGCGCGGGTCAGGCCGGCAACACGCCGGACGTGGACGGCGCGATATGCGGGACCGTCTCGTCGGGGGGGACAGAGAGCATCCTGCTGGCGATGAAAACGTACCGAGATTGGGCCGGAGACAAAAAAGGCATCGCCAAACCCGAAATGATTATCCCCGTCACGGCTCATGCCGCGTTTGACAAGGCGGCGCAATATTTCAATATCAAGCCGGTTCTGATCCCGGTGGATGCCGGTTATCGGGCTAACGTGGCGGCAGATCGCAAAGCCGTCACCAAAAACACCATCGTTATTGTAGGCTCAGCCCCTTCGTTTCCGCACGGCGCCATCGATCCCATTGAGGAGCTTTCGGAACTGGCCCGACAACAAGACATTGGCTTCCACACCGACGCCTGTTTGGGCGGGTTTCTGCTTCCCTGGGCGGAGAAATTGGGGTATAATGTCCCACCTTTTGATTTCAGACTGCCCGGCGTCACCTCTATGTCAGCCGATACGCATAAATTTGGATACGCGGCCAAAGGCACGTCGGTTGTTTTGTATCGGGGGGAAGAACTGCGTCGTTACCAATATTATACTGTCACAGACTGGCCGGGCGGCCTCTACTTCTCCCCCACTTTTGCCGGAAGTCGACCGGGCGCATTGAGCGCGGCCTGCTGGGCGGCGATGGTGGCTATCGGCGAGCTGGGATATCTGGAGGCCACGCAGAAAATACTGGAAACGGCGGCGGTAATTAAAGCGGGCATCCAAGAGATTCCAGAGTTGCATATCTTCGGCGACCCGCTGTGGGTTATTGCTTTTGGTTCGGGGACGCTGGATATTTACAAGATTATGGATTATATGACCCGGCATCGGTGGAATCTGAACGGCCTGCACAAGCCTGCCTGCGTTCACATCTGCGTCACCCTGCGACACACCCAACCCGGCGTTGCCGAACGGTTCATTGATGACTTAAAATCAGCCGTGGCGCATGTCAAGCAGAACCCTGATGAGGAGGGCGGAATGGCTCCCGTGTACGGCATGGCTGCTACACTCCCGCTGCGTAGTGTGGCAGGGGACATGCTTAAAAGATATATGGATTTGTTGTATAAAGTGTAAAGAAAAGTAATTATGAATTCACAAGAATTAGCCACATTTATAACCACTGCCATCAAACGCCAAGTAGACGAACCCGGCACGCTGACCGACTACCGTGAGCCGTTGGTTGGCTTTGCCGCCGCCGATGACCCCCGCTTTTCGGAACTGCGTCAGGTGGCCTCGCCAACTCATTTGTTACCTCAAAATCTACTGCCCGGCGCCCGGTCAGTTGTCTCTTTCTTCCTGCCCTTTGCTCATTGGGTAGTGCAGGCCAACGCCCAGAACAAAAAAATGGTTGCCGAAGAATGGACCAATGCCTACATAGAAACCAACACCCTAATCAATCGAATTACCGCTCACCTGGTCGACTCGCTTGCCGAGCGGGGTGTCCGCGCCGCCGCCGAACCGGCCACTCACAACTACGACCCGGTCAGCCTGACCAGCCATTGGTCGCACAAAAGCGTGGCCGTTATCGCCGGGCTGGGGAGCTTTGGCTTGCATCATATGGTCATCACCGATTCCGGCTGTGCCGGTCGCTTTGGCAGCCTGGTTATAGATGCCAACCTGCCCGCCACCCCAACTGAGCCAAAGGTGCGATGCCTTTACTTTTACGATGGCAGTTGCCTGGATTGCATCCTGCGCTGCCCGGTAAACGCCCTGGACGAGAACGGTCAGATTGACAAAGACCGCTGCCTGCAACGCTTACGCAGCGTAGCCAGTGAGTACGCCTACCTGGCTTTGGCCGACGCATGCGGCAAATGCGCCATCGGCGCTTGTTCTTTTGAAGCGGCGGTTTAGAATTAGATAGCTTTGCCCAAAGTGCCATATGTCTACCTTAATAATGACATTTGTCACTAAACGTAATCCCCTTTATCAAGTATATTTATACTAGCAGAGATTTAGTATAACGTACCCTTTTTGCCCGGCTCAACCGAGTTATAGTATTACCTCGCAACATTTGCGTTATCCGCGAGAATCATTTGTTCATTGTTAATTGCTCATTGTTAATTTGCGGCTTGCCGCGCTATGGGATATACGGGTAACTTCTCAATAACTTGAGGGTAATAGGGAAATGCAGATTGCAACCTGCACTCCGCCCCGGATTATTGAGAAGTTACGCATACGGTATAAAAAACAGGACATTGCTTGGGGTATCTTATGGATAATAGCCTGTTTAAAGTATTTAATAATACGGCTGACGGCGTTTTTATCATAGATGAAGATCAGCGCATTATCTACTGGAATCAAGCAGCTCAGGATATTCTGGGATACACCTCAAACGAGGTTATTGGCCAGCCTTGCCACAAGATACTACGGGGTTGCGACGACCAGGGACAGGCAATTTGCCACCACGATTGTTACGTATCTATGGATGCCCTTATGGGTAGAGCCGTAACCAATTATAACCTTGCCACCCATACCAAATCGGGCAAAACATGCTGGATCAATATCAGTATCCTGACCTTCTCTCCATCTGATAATGGCTCCGGCCCGGTCGTTGTTCACCTTTTCCGCGATGCCACTAAAACCAAACAAAATGAACAATTCATTCACCAAATGTTCGACGCGGTTGAACATTGGCAAAAAACAACCGTTCCAACTATGCCCTCAGCTCCGGCAAGATCACACACTGAGGTGTTGACCGATAGAGAACGCGAGGTTCTGTCTCTCCTGGCGCAAGGCTTCGGCACAGCCGAAATTGCCCGGTCGCTATCTATTAGTTCCAATACGGTGCGGAACCACATTCAGAATATTCTTCATAAGCTCCAGGTTCACAGTCGGTTAGAGGCCGTAAGTTACGCCTTTAAAAATGGGCTTGTTGCTAAAGAGTAAAAAGCACGCAGTATACACTCCCCATTAGTGACAAATATCACAAAATATGGTAACATATGTCGCTGTCTTTTGCGGGCAGGGGTTTATTGTACATAGTTACGTTATAAACTACCCTCGCGGGACACCCCTAACCTGGACAAGCCGGTCAATGGAATAAGAATGGATATCAATTTTTTTACGCTGCTTTCTCCCCCCTGAGGGTAATATCGCTTCCCCCGTAAGGGTGATTGTAATTTTCCCCTAAAAGGTGATGACATCCGGCGGTAAGCCAGATAAAATAGCAAGGTTAAATCCATTGCCTTTTTAGTTAACATAAACTAAAAATTCGCCTTGCAATTATCAAAAAACTTTGCACAGTAAAGGAGGTAAGTCACTGATAAAATCATTACGCCTTTCACCGGCAATATAACTATTTCTAAGACGTATTTTGTATTTTTCGTAAAAAATCACAATTTTACCAAAAGGAGGGATTTTATGGAACGAGAAAGCAACAATGCTCTTTCTGATGTTCTCGCCCAAAAAGGGATCTCGCGGCGCAATTTTCTAAAGTTCTGCACAGCAATGACCGGAGCTTTAGCCTTGCCAAGTGTTTACACGCCACGTATTGTCAAGGCATTGGAAGAAGCGCCAAAACGCACGCCGGTTGTCTGGTTAGAATTCCAGGACTGCGCCGGCTGTAGCGAGTCTTTTCTGCGAGCCTCACGCCCCACCGCAGGCGAAGTCATTTTAGATGTACTCTCGGTTGATTACCACGAAACTATAATGGCCGCCTCCGGTCACCTGGCCGAGGAAGCCAAAAAGATGACCACAGACGCCGGCGGCCATCTAGTGATAGTGGAAGGCGCCATTCCTCTGGCTGAGGATGGGCTTCACTGCTGTATTGGAGGACGCACGGCCATAGACATATTAGAAGAGGCAACTGCCAAAGCCGCCGCCGTTATTGCTGTAGGCTCTTGCGCCACTTTTGGCGGCGTGCCAAAGGCCTCGCCAAACCCAACAAACGCTGTAGGAGTAATGGAACTGGTCAAGAACGTCCCGGTGCTTAACCTGTCCGGTTGCCCGGTTAACGTGGTCAACTTAACGGCCACGGTCGTTCACTTCCTCACCTTTGGCGCGCTGCCGGCAATGGATGACCTGGGTCGACCTCTCTTTGCCCACGGCGCTCTAATCCACGATAACTGCGAACGACGCGGGCACTTTGACAAGGGTGAGTTTGTTACGGCCTGGGGCGACGAGGGACATCGCAACGGCTGGTGCCTCTACCAGATGGGCTGCAAAGGACCAATTGCTTATCACAATTGCCCAACAGTACGCTGGAATGACGGTCTTAACTGGCCTGTTGGCGGCGGGCACGGGTGCATTGCCTGTTCCGAGCCTGATTTCTGGGATCGCTCTGTATACGAGCCGGTCGCAATTCAGGAAGTAGCGCCCCCGGCCAGCTTCCCACCCGCGCAAGCGGAGCCTGAAGCAATGTCGTCCGGTAGCGCGGCCACTGTAGGGGCTGTAGCCGGCCTGGTTGTGGGCGCAGTTGGCGCGGCGGCAGTTGTAGGCCGGGGAGGCAGCGAAGACCAAGCCGAAGATCAAGCAGAATCATAATAAGAAAGGAGGAAGACTATGGCTGTAGACCGAAGAGATTTCTTAAAACTTGCCGGGGCCAGTGTAGGTGGACTTCTCCTTTCATCTGCTGTATCTGAACAAGCGTCTGCTGTCAGTGATGCCGGCATGGCGGAAACCGACGTCTCAATGCTTTACGACACGACCAAGTGCGTGGGTTGTAAAGCGTGTCAAACCGCTTGCCGGGACTGGAACAAGACCGCCCCTGAAGTAGACTCGTCGGGTATTTATGATACCCCTCAAGACCTGTCAGGCGACACCTGGACGCTGATTCAGCTCTACGAGGAAGGGCCAAGCTGGTCATTTGTAAAACACCAATGTATGCACTGCCTGGACCCGGCCTGTGTGGCGGCCTGCCCGGTAGCAGCTCTGCAAAAGAGCGAGGAAGGGCCGGTAACTTACGATGCCACACGCTGCTTTGGCTGTCGCTACTGCATGATTGCCTGTCCATTTCACATTCCAAAATATCAGTGGGACACCAACGCGCCTCTGATTCGCAAGTGTACCTTCTGCACTGACCGGATGGCCCAGGATATGGGGCCTGCCTGTGTGGACGCCTGTCCCACCGGCGCCCTGGTCTGGGGCAATCGGGGAGATTTGCTGGCCGACGCTCACGCTCGCATTGCAGAAAACCCCGACAAATACGTAGACCACGTTTACGGAGAACACGAAGCCGGCGGCACGTTGGCTATTTACCTCTCCCACGTCCCCTTTGAAAAACTTGATTTCCCCGCTCTTGACTCTGAGCCTCTGCCAAAACAAACGGAACTGGCAATGGCCTCTGTGCCGGGCATCATTGTGGGCATGGGCGCTCTGATGAGCGGCGTTTACTACGCCAAGAGTCGTGGCGAGAAAGGGAAGGAGGCATAAAAATGGCTGTAGCAGCAAGAGCAGAAAAACGCCCGCTTTCAATAGGCACTGTAATTTTATGGGTACTGGTGATTGCCGGCCTGTGGTCATCGTACATCCGGTTTACCCAAGGATTGGGGGCCGCTACCAATTTGAGTGATGGTCGTCCCTGGGGATTGTGGATCACATTTGACGTTTTGATTGGCATTGCCCTGGCCGCCGGCGGCTTTACGCTGGCCGCTATCGTGTACATCTTCCGCCTTGAGCGCTTCTACCCCCTGTTGCGTCCCACAATTTTAACCGCGTTTCTGGGTTATGGTCTGGCCGCCACGGCCATTATGTTTGATCTGGGGTTACCGTGGCGCATCTGGCATCCCCTGGTTTACTGGAATATCCACTCTCCCCTGTTTGAGGTAGCCTGGTGCGTGATGACCTATCTCACAGTGCTGGCCCTAGAAGTCAGCCCCGTTGTTTTTGAAAAGTTCAACCTGAAAGGCCCGCTAAACCTGGTCCGAGCCATCACCATTCCTCTGGTCATCGTCGGCATCGTTTTGTCGACAATGCACCAATCCTCGCTTGGCTCAGTATTTCTGATTGTGCCCTATCGCTTGCACGGCCTGTGGTACACCGGCATTCTGCCCATCCTCTTCTTTGTATCGGCCGTGGCGGTTGGGCTGGCGATGGTCATTTTTGAATCGTCGCTCAGCGCCAGCGCATTCAAGCATCGAGTCAAACAGGGTATTTTGGCCGAGGTAGGCAGCTACATCCCCTACGTTTTGGGCCTATACCTCGTTCTCAACCTGGGCGCTTTGGTAGTATCCGGCGATGTAACGCTGTTGTTTGAGGGCAGCGTAGCCAGTTTGCTGTACCTGCTGGAGATTATTGGCGGAGTGATTATCCCCATTGTCCTCTTCTCTATGCCAAGCGTGAGGCAAAACCGCAAAGCGCTATTCCGCGCAGCGTTCCTGGTCATTGTGGGCGTATTGTTAAACCGCTTTAACGTGTCGCTCTTTGGACTGGGCGGCGCGGTTTACGCGCCCTCATGGATGGAATTTGCCGTGACCGCAGGGATGGTTTCTGCAGGCGTACTGATCTACATGTTCACCATAAATAACTTCCCGGTACTCGGCGGTTCCTCGGACGCGCACTAGATGATGGGTACTGTAAAAATGATTGAAGCAAGAAAAATATATTTTGGTAATAAAGGAGTGAGACAATATGGCTAAAATTGCTATTGATCCTATCACCCGCATTGAAGGCCACCTGCGCATTGAGGTGGAAGTAGATGGGGGCCAAGTAACAGATGCCTGGGCGTCAAGCACTATGTTCCGGGGCATCGAGACAATTTTGAAAGGACGAGACCCGCGTGGCGCGTGGTTAATGACCCAACGCATATGAGGCGTGTGAACGACGGTTCACGCCCTCTGCTCCGTGCGAGCAGTCGAAGATGCTCTGGGAATTGAAGTTCCAAACAATGCCCGCTTACTGCGCAATATTATCCAGGGAATTCAATACGTTCAGGACCACGTTATTCACTTTTACCACCTGCACGCCCTGGATTGGGTAGATATTGTCAGCGCCCTCAGCGCAGATCCGGAAGGTACGGCCCAACTGGCGCAATCAATTTCTGACTGGCCCAAATCTACCGCCGGTTACTTTGCGGCCGTTCAAGCTAAAGTACAAGCCTTTGTGGACAGCGGGCAATTAGGCCCGTTTGCCAATGCCTATTGGGGACATCCGGCCTACAAGTTACCGCCGGAAGCCAACCTGATGGCCGTGGCTCACTATCTGGAAGCCCTGGACTGGCAGCGTGAAGTTATCAAGGCGCATGCTATTTTAGGCTCCAAAAACCCGCACCTGCAAACCTATCTGGTTGGCGGAATGGCCAGCCCGGTTGATCTTAACAGCCAGCACGCCATCAACGCCGATAAAATCGCCATGCTTTTGGGTCTCTTTGCCAAGGCCAAAACCTTTGTGGAACAGATCTACCTGCCCGACGTACTGGCAATAGCGCCCTTCTACCTGGAATGGGCCGGCTACGGCGAGGGGATCGGCAACTTCATGTCCTACGGCGACTGGCCGGATGCCGACGGCAATCTTTATATGCCGCAGGGCATTATTCTTGGCCGAGATTTGAGTACGGTGCATCCGCTGGATCAACAGCAAGTCTCCGAATACATCTCCCACTCCTGGTATAACGGCGATGAGAATAAGGGCTTGCATCCGTGGGAAGGGGAAACCAACCCCAACTACACCGGACCCAAACCGCCTTACGAGTTCCTGGACACCGGTCCAGAGGACAAGTACACCTGGATGAAAGCGCCTCGCGTTGCCGACCAACCCATGGAAGTAGGCCCGCTGGCGCGGATGCTGGTAGCTTACGGCGCCGGACACGAAAAAGTCCAGGCTACGGTCAATCTGGTGCTGGAAAAGTTGAGTGAATCTGCCGGAACAACTTTAGGGCCGGAAGTTCTCTTCTCTACGCTGGGACGCATCGCAGCGCGTTGTGTTGAGACGGTGGTCCTGGCCGGAGAATTGGAAGGCTGGACTCTGGAATTGGCGCAAAGCATCGGCAGCGGCGATCTGGAAATCCACGATAACGACAGTTGGGACCCGGCCAACTGGCCCGCCGAGGCCAAAGGTTGGGGCCACCACGAAGCGCCGCGCGGCGCTTTGGGGCACTGGATTCACATCAAGGACGGCAAGATTGAAAACTATCAGTGCGTGGTACCCAGCACGTGGAACTGCTCCCCCCGCGACCCCAACGGTCAACGAGGGCCTTATGAGGCTGCTTTAATCGGCACGCCCATTGCAGACCCGGAAATGCCGTTAGAGATACTGCGGACCATTCACTCTTTCGACCCGTGTATGGCTTGCGGCGTACACGTACTTGATAAGCAAGGCCGGGAGATTACCCAGATAACCTTTAACACTGCCAAAACCAGTTCTTAATCTGGGCCGGTAAGTAAGTAGGTGGCGCCTCAATACAGGTGTCGAGGAGTCGTGTTTGATCCCATCACCCGTATTAAGGGCCACCTTTGTATTTTAGAAGGATAATGATAGATGACAGATGACAATATTGGACAGGAAGTGGAAAAGACCAAAACTCTGGTGTTAGGAGTCGGTAACTTGCTCCTGTCCGATGAAGGTATCGGCATTAGGGTGATTGAACGCCTGCAAGAAGGGTATCAATTTCCGGAAGATGTCCTGGTTTTAGATGGTGGAACTCTGGGGATGGACCTGCTCTACTACCTGGAAGGCGTTAAAAACCTACTGCTTGTTGACGCCGTGGAACTTGAAGATGAACCGGGCACAACAATCCGTATGGAAGGGGAAGAAGTGCCGGCTTATTTCTCGGTCAAGATGTCGCCCCACCAAATTGGAGTACCCGATATGCTCTTTGCGGCCAAGTTAAGAGACATATACCCAGACGAGATAGTGCTGCTGGGCGTTCAGCCGGGCATTCTGGATACCAGTCTGGAGCTATCGCCCCCGGTCGCTGCCCAGGTTGGTCCGCTGGTTGACCAATCGCTGGCAGAACTGGCGCGATGGGGATTGACGGTGAATAAAAAGTAGCAGCGTCAAGATTTCTTGATTTAATACGATAAGATGATTCGGTAATTCAACGGAGTCATCAAAAAAGACGAATGACGAACGACGGCGGACGAATGAAACAATAGATTAAGCGTGTTGTCATTCGTCCATCGTCTTTCGTCCGGTTGAATAAACCGTTCCAAACAATTACCGAATCATTTCACGATAAAAACCTCACAAGAAACGACCTGTGAGGTTTTTTATTTTGGAGCAATATGTTTGTGATATTTATCACGAAAAAGAGTGACAAATGACACTGTTAAATATTAAACCGAGTATGTTATACTCACACCTGATAACCTGAAACAAAACTTACCAAAACCTCAAAGGTTTTCAAAACCTTTGAGGTTTTATCTGTTGAGAAAATGTGCTATGAAAACGCTTGGAAACTTCCTTTTGGGGCCATTTTTTGACCTAAAACGATTTATTGCCGGCGCGCTGGTCCAGCCTCCCTCCACCCGCGTTACATCCGAGGAAAGATTGGCCGCCGCCCGCGCCATTTTAACCGAAGCGGGCTGTGATTTAAGCCACTGCACCGTGAGTAACCTGCACACTTGTTCAACCACGCTGCAACCGGAACAAGTCTTTGACCTGATAGCAGAATGGACGCTATGGCCTTGCTCCTCCTTTTTCGCGTGTCCCCGGGTTGATGAACAGGGAGAAGAATGGTTTTCGTATCGCTGGTACGGGATGATACCCATTGTATTGATGAAGCTTAAAACCAGCGTCAGACCGCGTCACATTATCTTTGATCTCAAGTGGGGCATTGGAGCGGGCGGATACCACTCTTTTCTATTTACTCAAACCGATAACGCCTTGACAGAGTTCTCAATTTTCACTACATTTTCTCCAACACGGTTATTTTTGGAAGGATTACACGACCAAGTAAATTACGATATCTATCACAATCTGCACAGTACCCAGCAAAGTAAAAGGGTTTGAACCAAAAGCGGGCTAAGAACGTATGACCAAACCAGGCATAATTATCACCGGGGCAACGGGCTTTTTAGGCAGACGATTAGTAGAACTTTTGCGTCACAAGTATGAGATTTTTGGCATTGGTCGCCGATGCCCAGAGGAAGTGGGCCTGCCTATTGGACCGGGGCTTCATTGGTTTCAGGCAGATATTAGCCGCTTTGAAACTCTGCGCGAAGTGTTTTATCAGATTCGGCAGATGGGAAAGATTGAACTGCTGTTGCATCTGGCGGCCTACTATGATTGTACGGGAGATGACGTCCCTGAGTATACGCACACCAACGTCATTGGGACCCGGAATGTCCTGGAACTTTCAGTACCGTTGAACCTGGAACGCTTTATCTTTACCAGCTCTGTGGCAGCTTGCCCCTTTCCCAAACCTGGCGAGGCGGTGACGTAAGATACCCCGCCGACAGCCCCGGTTCTCTACGCCCAGTCAAAACGGAAGGGTGAAGAGATGATGTATGAGTTCCGGGATCGCGTCCCTTCCTGTATAGTGCGTCTGGCGGCTATTTTTAGCGATTGGTGCGAGTATGAGCCGGTAGCGCACTTTATCTTAACGTGGTGTTCCGGCAAATGGAACTCTCGGATTCTGGGGGGTAAAGGAGATTCCGCAGTCCCCTATTTACATATTCGTGATTTACTTGCGTTCTACCTACAGATCATTGAGAAACACCGCAAATTAGAGCCGGTAGAAATACTGCAAGCCTCCCCGCATGGATCCACTACCCATCTGGAACTTTACCGGGAAGTGACGCGCGCTTTCTACGGTTCGCCCCAACCTGTAATTTTCATGCCTAAATCTTTAGCCAGACCAGGTATTGTCATGCGTGAAATGTTAGGACGATTCATTGCCGACATGCCCTACGAACGCTCTTGGATGGCTGATTACATTGACTTAAAGTTGAACATTGACGCCTCACGAACACATCGCCGTCTTGATTGGACACCCAGCCCCGAACTGAACATTCTCAAAACTATCCCATTGATGGTCCAAAATATGCAGGATAACTTTTATTTGTGGCAAGAGCGGTCTTACCTGGCTTCAACCGAGCGGCTAAAAAGTGAGAGAGCATACCAAATCTATTTGCAGGCCAGAAAAAATGGATATATTTAACCCTGTAACTTGCCATTTTGCTAACGGACACCTGGCTAATTTGACAATAAGCACTTGCTCGCAGGTTGCAAAGTAGCAAGGTTGCAGGGTTACAGCGTATTGTTTTTTGCAACTTTGCTACCTTGCTACCCTGTTTTAGGGGGTTAGGCAAGTAGAAAGTTGGCAAAGTTTAGTCAAATCAAAGATGTGTCCGTTGGCGAAACCTGCCATTATCTTGACCATTACACCGTGGCAGTTTTTTTCGCAATGGGGATAAACGTTCCCATTCTTTAGGGTTATTTTGTATATTGTGGATCATTGTGGACATACGGTTGAGAATCTGTAGTTCCTGGCGAGGCATCCAATCAAGGCGGCGATGCGTTTGGGAAGAGTCTACGTTCAGTTGCAGATCAATGTAATCGCCCATCCAGGCTCGCTCAAAAGGCATTTTGCCGGTGATGCGTCCCGCTCTCTCGCGCATGCTGATACCCAAACGGGCCATAGGTTTAGGTACATAGACGGGAAACCTGGGCGAACCGTAATAACAGCGCGTCGCCTCCCGGTAAAGCTCCAGGTGGGTGGTGGACCCATTAGGAGACGCCTGCAACACTTCCAGCGGCGATAACTCATCGTTCTTCTCAATCACTCTAAGATAAAACAAGAGCAAATCTTGCACGTGTAGATAAGGAACGGCCCATTGCCCCCTTCCGCCCAGGATGCGGGCATTCCACCCATTAGAAAACCACGTTTCAAAAAAGTTATTCAGCGGTCCATATTCGCACCAATCACTAAAGATTGCCGCCAGGCGCAAAATACAAGCCGGGACGCGATCCTGATACTCGCGTATCATCTCTTCTCCCTCACGCTTAGACCTGGCATAATGGTTGGGAGCGGTCGGCGGGGTGTTTTCTGTGATTGACTGGCCCGGTTTAGGAAAGGGACAAGCGGCCACAGAACTGGTAAAAATAAATCGCTTTAGGTTTAACGATGCGGAGAGTTCCAACAAGTTTTTAGTTCCGGTCACATTGGTATGCGTGTATTCCGGGTGATCTTCGCCGGTGAAATCGTAGTAACCGGCTAAATGCAAAAGCAGTTCGACCCTGTCCATCTCCTTAATCCGATAAAACACCTCGCGCAAACTGTCAAAGTGGCCGATATCTACTTGAAACCAATGAATATCTGCCCCTTCTATCGCCTCCTTTTCCTGCGGCGGCAGGCAATCAAGGGCAAAAATCTGATACTTCCGGCACAAATCTCTCATCAACCGGCTTCCTAAAAAGCCGGTTGCTCCGGTAATAATTATTCCGGGTTTAGTCATACTTCTGGCTCGCTTTCGCTCTATTTCTGTGAAAATGAAATTTTTATATGGCGTGTAAAACGCGTAAGAGTGGGGGGATACCTCACACCATAGACGGTTTTTTTTGGAAGATCCCATTATGAAGTATAACCCAGTTTTGGGAAGGCTTGCAGTGTCATTTGCCGGTTTTTTTGGATGACAAAAAATACAAGATGGGTAATATTGCCCACAAAGCAATGGGGGCTATTGTCTGCAAAATATTGGGGGAGATTATTGCTGTTTAATCAGTCTGGCAACGTCTTTGCCAGAGGCAATGACTTTGCCAAAGGCCAAGTTAGTGTAAAAGTGGTTCCTTTGCTCTCAACGCTTTTCACTGTGATTGTGCCGTTGTACCGTTCCACAAGGTCTCTGACAATAGATAAACCTAATCCGGTTCCGGTCTCCTCTATCGCTTTGGCATTTTTGGCGCGGAAAAATTCCTCAAAGAGTTGGGGCTGTGCATCTTTTGGGATGCCAATGCCGGTATCAGCAACAACAATGCGAGCGGCGTCGTCAACGCGCTCCAAACGCAAGCGCACCTTGCCTTTTTGGGTGTATTTAATGGCGTTTCCGACCAGGTTGCCGACCATTCGATCCAGTTCGTTTTCATCGCCCTGAATGTTTAATATCTCATCGGGGCGTTCTAGCCGCAAGGCAAGCCCTTTGTCT
>JAJRVO010000428.1 GCA_024277275.1 Chloroflexota bacterium | reverse complement strand
GTGTTTCTTAAAGACCGCAGAGGTTTTTTGCGAGATATTTTCAAGCGAATTTGCCTCGATTATGACCCTAACTTGCAGTTAAAATGGGCTTAAGAAACCTCTGCGGTCTGGCCCACACGATTTAAGAAACACGCTCTAAGTGCTGTATTCGGCGTTAATTTCAACGTATTTATAAGATAGATCGCAAGTCCACACCGTAGCTTCAGCCTGCCCCACGCCCAAATTGGCCTCTAATTCTATTTCATCTGCGTTTTCTAGCCAATGACTGGCCGCCGCCGGATCAAAATCCAACGGTTCGCCACGCTCCACCAACCAAAACTCCCCCAATCGCAGCGACACCTTTGCCGGGTCGACCTGAACCCCGCTGCGACCAATAGCGGCCAACGCCCGACCCCAATTAGGATCGTTGCCAAAAAAAGCCGTCTTCATCAGAGGCGATGTGGCTACAGTTTTAGCCGCTATCTCCGCTTCCGCTTCGCTGGCAGCGCCGCACACCCTAATTTCGACCAGTTTGGTTGCCCCTTCGCCATCGCGGGCAATGGCTTTGGCTAAATCGGCGCAAAGCTGTGTAAGCGCCGATGTAAACGCCTCAAATCCAGCAGAATCGGGGGTAGTAATTGGCGCGTGACCGGCCTGCCCGGAGGCCAAAATCAGCGCCGTATCGTTGGTGCTGGTATCGCCATCTACCGTTACGCAATTAAACGTAGGGGCTACGGCCCGCTTGAGCGCGGCATTAAGCGCTTCCGGCTCAATGACGGCATCGGTCACAATCACCGAGAGCATTGTCGCCATATTGGGGTGAATCATACCGCTGCCTTTGGCCATTCCGCCAAAGCTAACAACCTGCCCCCCAATTGTAGTTTGCATAAAGGCTTCTTTGGGAACTAAATCGGTGGTCATAATGGCCTGGGCGGCATCGCAGCCCTGTTGCCCCGCTTCGGTCTTAATGGCTTTGCCTGCCGCTTGAATGCCGCTTTCAACTTTGTCCATCGCCATTTTCTGTCCGATAACGCCGGTACTCATCACAAAAACGGTATCGGGGGGCAGATTGCAGGCCATTTCCGCCAGCCGGCCCATTTGCTCTGCGTCGCGCAAACCTTGTTGGCCGGTAACGGCGTTGGCATTACCCGCATTGATGACCACTCCCTGCAATCTTCCGCCGGTTCGCTCCAGCAGGGCCATGTCGTACAAAACCGGAGCAGCCTTAAAGACATTGGCGGTAAAAACTGCCGCCGCAGCGCAGGGTTGGGCGCTTAAAACCAAAGTCAGGTCCGGGTTGCCCGACTCCTTAAGCCCGCAGGCAACGCCCACCGCTCGGAACCCTGATACTTGTGTTAGGGGTGATCTTGTTTTTATCATTCTGTTTTCCTAATCTGTGGTTTTGCTAACGGACACCCGGCTCCCAAGTTGCAAAGTTGCAAAGTTGCAAAGTGGCAACCCTGCAACCCTGCCACCCTGCCACCCTGCAACCCTGCTACCCTGCAACCCTGCCACCCTGCCACCCTGCTCCCTTGCACTAACTCAAAGACGTGTCCGTTAGTAAAATCTACGGTCGCCGAATTTCCAGATAAACCGGGTTGCTTTCTAAGCCTAGCGCCTTGATAAAGACCCAGCCGGAGATTGCATTGCAGGGTACATGAATTTTCAGTTGTTCCAACGACTTTTCTTGTGGCGACGCAACTGCGCTTTCATCAAGTTCAACGCGCTGCCGGATATTGCCAAAATGGAAGACCGGCAGGCCCATATTGCCGGTGCGGGCGGCAAACCAATTACCGGCGTAGCGATTGGAAACCAGCCTGTCTCCCCGCAACAAAAGCTCGTCTCCGGGCATGGCCCAATAATGCCCAAGCCGTTGATCCAGGGCGCTTTCCCAACTCTTCTCATTTTGGCAACGTTGAACATCAATAATGTAAGGAAAAGATTGGAGCGCAGTTTTTGCCGCTTTGGGCAGGTTATCCCAGGGTAGTTCAACCGCGTCCTGACTGTTTGCATCAAACGCGCCCATATTTCTGGGGGCGCTCCGGTCTTCAGGGTCTTGTCCAGCGCTTCGACAAGGCGAATCGGGTTGCAGCCGGTAATCGCCCAGCGAGGGGTCAACAAACCTGGGGTCCACTGAAATTGTCCCCGTTCCGGGTTTGACCAACCGGCCAAAATTACGCCGATTGCCCCAGACATTATTATACCGTTCAACCGAACTGCTATGGTAAGATACAAAACCAACATTATTGCCGGTAATAATATTATTATACAACGCAGGTTCCGCATTTTCCACGTAAACGCCAATAGACATACCATTTGTCTCGCTGCCCAAATTAGCCAAAATGGTATTGTTTTGAATCACAGCCCGACTTCGATCTAGACAAGCCAGGCCATAATCTCCATAATTATTGCGGATTATATTATGCTTGATAGCAGGCGATGCGCCCTGGCACAAAACCCCCGTATAGCCGCCGGTAACGGTAAATCCTATCAACGCCGCCCCGTTGGCCCCCATAACCACCGGTTTACCGCCAAATCGTTCCGCGCCGCCGTGGATAACAGCCGCTCCGATTATTTGCGATACCAGCCTGACCTTCTCTTTTAACCGAACCCTCTCTCGATAAACTCCCGGAGCGACCATAACAGTATTCTCAGCAATGGCTCTATCTAACGCCCCGGCAATGGTGCGGTAGGGCTGCTCTTCGGTTCCTTTTTCTGGTCCCTGGTAAGCGGCGTCCACATAAAGCGTGTCAACAGAGTGGCTGACCCGCTCGCTAATGGCCCGATGCAGCGTGCCCCGCATTATTGACGGCGCACCGGCAGCTTTTTCTTTCTCCTCGATTGGCGCGGCGGCAGGCGTCGAATCTTCTTTAGCCGGCGTTTGACCGCCAAATAATCCGCCGACCAAAGCGGGTTTGGCGGCGGGCAAGTCCGCCGGTTTAACCGGCAAGGTTTCAATCTCATCCTCCGGGCCGGATGGAAGGGCAAACAACGAGCCTTTGGAGGGGGTTTCCGGTTTGGCATATCGTTGTTTAAGAAGTTCCAGGGCTTCTTGCGACCAGCCAAAAGCAATCTTGTCGGGCAAAGCCGGTAAATCAAACCACTGCAACTGCGAAACATCGCTTGCCGCACGCGGCTCGCCCCCGGTAACTTTGGCTGCGTAACAAAAGTTAAGAGTGTGATCGTCGGTTCCGCTATAAGCGCCCATAAAAACGCCAAAATCGTCAACCAGTTCGACCAGCAACCCTGTTTCTTCTTGCGCCTCCCGAATTGCGCCCGTTTTTGGGTGTTCTCCGGCTTCTAAAAAGCCGCCCGGAATGTCCCAATAATCTTTAAAGGGTTCCACAGCCCGCTTCACCAGCAACAACTTATTCTGATCTAAAACCAGCACGCTGGCGCATGGTTTAGAGTTTTGGTAAAAGACAAACTCGCAGCTTGAGCAAACCAGGCGTTCTATGTCGTCAATTAGACGGGTATTTAACGGCTGCCCGCATTTAGGACAGAAAGAATACCGCATACTATTTTGCCTCAAAAAACTTTCTACTCAAACAAGTATTGAAACCCGTTCCATATCCGCCGCAAACGATTTTTGAACTTGGTATGACAGTTATCACAAAACACTAACATATTGGGCATTTTTAAGTTTTTCTTGGTCGCCTCGACTTCCAATGTTAACTCAGGGCTTAACAATACTCCACAATCCATGCAAAAAAGCTGCTTGCGTTTAGCTCGTCTTCCTTGACGCTTCTTGCGCTTAATTCCCATTGCTTTGCCTCATCTCGTAAAGTTCTCCAGACTGCGATAACGAATCCAGCAACGCCTGACCCGCTTGCTCCAAATCATCGTCCAGAGCAAAGGTCAAACTGCGAACGCGAATATCGCCAATTTTTTCATCCAGGGGTTGAGCCAACGGGGTGGGATAAATTAAAACGGCCTGACGACACCCCTTGGCTACAGCATAAGTTACGACCTGCGAAATATCATCCTTCGCCGGGGTATCGACGGTTTTATACTTGGTATCCAGCACGCACCATGTAACCCCCGTGTCGATATCATCCAGCGCCAGGTCGATATTAAAGTGCAAGGCTCCCGTTTCACCTATATTAACCCGTTCCTGCGCTTTAAGTTTCGTCCCCGGCAGAACATTGGCTTTGAACCACTCCGCCACAAATAGCTCAAAAAGTCGAGCCATGTCTACCAAAAAAGGCAGCATCGCCCGCTCGCCGGGTTGATGACCGGGGCCGCTTTGCTCCAGAAAAAAGCGACAGAGCGCGTGCAACGGCCGATAATCATCGTTGAGCCGGTTGTACAATCGCCCTACGCAAGCGTTGGCGTTGAATGGCTGCAACGTCGCCAAGCCTTGCAGCGAGCGGTACGCCCGGCGAATGGCCGGCAGCGTCCGTTCCGTACACGCCCCGCTGCGAGTAATGCGCCGGAGCGTCCAGGCCAAAATCTGATTCTCCTCGACATCCGGCGTGTGTTCCTGGTAGCGACATTTTAGCTTGACCTGTCCCGGCAAGCGAATTGCCTGCCGCGCGTCAAGCCGCCCCCGGACGTAGGGCAATTGCTCCGTCTCAGGCAGATAGGCCCGGTAAAAGCCTTTGCGCGCCCGGTCAAGCGTTCGTCGAGCCAAAATATGAGCCAGTCGCTCGTAAAATTCTTCCAGCGATTGGCAAGCTGCCAACCCCTCCAGCAAGTGAAAGCCCTTGAGCTGGTAGGCGTACTCCAACATACGGAAAAGATTGCCCAACGGAACCTTTGGTTGTAAAGCAAAGTGAAACTCCGGCGTCAAGGGAATGTGACCCACCCAACCCTGGGGCGTCAGTCGCCACTGGTTATCGGTTTTGGGCGAGGGAAACTCCACCGCAATTTGAGCGCCGTATTCGCGCCACAACATCTCGCCAACACGCTGCGGAATCTCTTCTACGGTAAACCAGGCCGGTTGATATTCAGTCAACCGAATAGGCGAGGGTACGCTCACGCCGCCATCTCCCGCCCAACCTTCTCCCACCGAAAGGCGTCGACCTGATCCGGCTGGTCAAAGAAATACTCTTCCAGATAAGGCTCAATCTCCATCCGCCAGACGTCCTCAATCTGCTCGGCTAAATCCCGGCGCAGGAAAAAGGTAATGCCGACCTCGTAATGCGCGTCGCCAATTTGCCGGTTCAGGCGAGTCAGGGTTTTTATCAAATCCTTGACATCAAAGCCGGTCTGATGACGCCGGTGATACCGGCGCAGCGCGTCGAAATTAGGCTGTAAAGCCAGAAAGGCAAAGCGTCGCCGCAAAGCGTGATCAACCAGAGCAATAGAGCGGTCGGCGGTGTTCATTGTGCCGATAAGCCGCACGTTAGGCGGGATGCGAAAGAACTCACCGCCCCCGGCCAGCGCAATTTCACGGTCCCGGTATTCCAGCAAATACATCAACTCTCCAAAGACGCGGGCCAAATTAGCCCGGTTAATCTCGTCGATAACCAACACGCAACGATCCTCGCGCCGTCGCGCCTTTTGGCAAAACTCCAGAAAGCGACCGGGAACCAGCGGGTAGCGCAAACTCTCGCCGTCGCTTTGGGGCCGGATGCCCTGCATAAAATCCTCGTAAGCATAGGCCGGATGAAATTGCACCAACTCCCAAAACCCATCGCCGCCGCCAATCAGGTGTTTAGCCAGCCACTCGGCGATATAAGTTTTACCCGTCCCCGGCGGGCCATACAGCATGGCCTGCCCTTTGCGCTCAACGGCTCGCACCCAACGGGCCAGAGTTGCCTCATCAAAGCCGGTTTCTTCTACAAGGTGAGCAAGTGGATAATCTGGCGTCATCCAATTAATATAATCTCCCATCTCCATCGCGTTAGCCTTTCCAATCTCATAAACCTCCCCTTCCTCCGCAAGCTCTCGACTAAACGCCGTAAAATGACGCTCGTAGCGGAGTTCCGGTTCGTTCAACCCTCCGGCAAATAAACGATCTCGTCTCTCAAGGTCAAAGAGAGCCTCGATGATTTCCGGGTTATGTTGTTTCCAGTGGGCAGCTTTTTTCCAGGATTGGAACTTATCGGCGATAAAATCAAGGGTGGCTTGGTGGGCTTGCTGCAAATCGGCGGTCATCGGCCTGACCATTTCAACCGGCAGTTCGTAGCTGCGGACCTCCGGCTCGCCCTCTTTGCGGTCAGAGGCCAGGGAGGTGAAACGCTCGTCCCAGGAAACCCGGCTTGCCAGCAAGGCCATATCCACTCGCGGCGACTCGCGGCCCGGTCCCCGAAAGCCCAAAACCAGCCAGCCGCCAAAGTTAAGCCGCAAAAACAGCCTGCCCGATCGCTCCGATATGGTCACGGCAACACGCGGGTCGTAAGGATCGGTCACGCACAATCGCCGGGCCGTTTCACGCAGCAAATCAAAAGCCCACGCCGCCTCCGCCCGGTCCACAAAAATCCGGGAGAACGGTTCGGCCAGGTCGTTATTGTTTTGCGACTGACTGACGCTTGAAGACTGACTCAAAATCACTCCCACAAGGTTAGTAATTAGAGATTGGTAATTAGAGAATAATTACCAATTACCAATTACCAATATCTTAACCTAATCCGGCTTAAATCTCAAGCGCAGCACGGTAATGACATAGTTGACTCCCCGGCTGAGATAGCCCCACACGTTGGTAGCGGTTTTGCTCTCGCCGGCCTCGCGGGGGATGCACAGGTAGGGCAGCTCGCGGATGGTGAAACCGGCCCGGTGGGTGCGATAGAGCATGTCAATACAGTACTCGCCGTAATCACCGCGCAAGTTGATTTGGTCAAAGATTTCTCGGCGTCCCAAAATAAAGCCGCTGGTGTAATCCTTAATTGACCAGGCCAGAACCAGCCCGGCCCAAACATTGATAATACGGGAAAAGAGACGCCCCACAAATGAGTGGGCCACGTCGCCGCCGCCCGGCACGTAACGCGAGCCAACGGCCATATCTGCGCCATCGGCCAGCGCCCCGGCCAAACGAGGCCACTCTTCGGGGGGCATGCTCAAATCACAATCCATCCAGCCGACCCACCGGCCCCGCGACTCGTGGATACCCCGGCTGATAGCGCTGGTCAGGCCGCTCTCGTCTTTGCGGTGAATCAATCGCACTCGCCCATCAGCGGCGGCTTTTTCAGTGACTAAACGCCACGTGCCATCCGGCGAGTCGTCATCAACCACAACCACTTCCACCCCGCCGGGGTAATGGCCCAATGCTTGCAGGGTACGGTCAATAAGTAGCTCGATGTTGCCTGCTTCGTTGAAGGTTGGTAAGATGATTGATATTTGGGGTAAGTTGTTGGGTTTGTTCATAAGGTTTTGTTGTTACGCTGCTATTGAAGACTCTAAAGGTTGTGGCAAACATGTTTGCCGCAACCTTTAGGGTCTGGAACGCTCATTTGATTTACGACCAGTATAGCATAGCTTCCCCTCACCGTACAAAGCAAAAGAGCCGGCCTGTAGACCGACTCTCTTTGTAATCTTTTCCGCACTGTTGAGGAGGGTTAAACTCGGGTTCAAAAACCCTTGCGGTCTGGAACCGCCGATACGTCTCTTCCGCGATCTTCATATTCCGCCGACATAGATTTTTTAACTTCTGCAATAAGACGTTCTAACTCGCTAGTCGCCAGAAGAGAAAAAGAGATACCGGCTAAAGCCAACTCCTCGTAACCAAGATTATAGAAAGAGCGAGCGCATGCCGCGCGAGACATAGCATCGTAGATGGCTCCAAAATTACTGACATCAGGATTCTGTTTTAGAACTTTTCTTACAAATTCTATGGCAATTCTGTTCACCTCACCCTGCTCCTTTTGTTGTGTAATATGTCGCAATCGAGAGATTTACGGCTGTGTGGCGCACAAACATTATCTCCTTGTTTTCATCTATAAAGATAACTCCATTAAATATGGGTGAACGTAGGTTGTGGATAGCTGTACCGAAAATTTCCGAGGTATCTCAGTAGTACTATAGTACCAATTATACTATAGTTTTTGCGATTTTGGGGATAAAAAAAGCCAATTAACCTTAAAATTATTAACATTGTTAAGCATGTTGATTCTTCGCATCCGCTGTAATTTGTGGTATAGTCGGGTTTTGGAAATTGGGGAATCATAGTGCTTCTCCATACCATTTACGTTGTCTGCGAGAATTATTTAATCCGCTAAGAACACGAAATACGCTAAGTTTTTATTTTTATTTTTTCTTCGCGTCTCTTGGCGTCCTTCGCGGATTCTAAAAAGTTTGGTTGCGGCTTGGCTGCGTTATGTCTTACGTTTCACGTTTTGTTAATAAAATAGACGCCGGTTTCATCATTGCCGCGGCGCTAACCCTGTTTGCCATTCAAGCCTTGCTCAAACCTGGCCTGCCCACCTCTGCCGACCTGGCGATTCACTTGCACCGGACTATGGAGTTTGAGCGAGCCTGGACTTCCGGCGTCATTGTGCCACGATGGGCGCCAAACCTGGCCTATGGTTACGGCTACCCCCTGTTTCTCTTTGCCCCGCCTTTGCCGTATCTGCTTGGAATGAGCTTTCACCTGGTTGGTTTGAGTTTGGGAACCGCTTTTAAGGCGCTGATTATCGTCATCGTTGTCCTTTATGCGACGGGGATGTACCTTTTTGCACGCGATCTCTTTGCCGGCACGGCGGCAGGTTTGGTCGCCGCCACTGCTTACGCCTTTGCCCCCTTTGCCCTCCGCGAGACGCTGCTGGAAGGGGGAAACGTACCCCAACTTCTAGCCATTGCTCTTTTTCCCTGGTCCCTGTGGACCGTTACCCGCGCCATCCGCTCTGGCTCCTGGGGATGGACGGCGCTTGCCGGTATCTTTTACGCCGCCATCATACTTAGCCACTTATTTCACGCCTTTATATTTTCGCCGATACTGGGGCTATACATTTTGTTGGGGATAGTTCACAATTCGGTTGGCGCTTTTGACGAACGACGATTGACAAACGAAAAACCGCCTCTTATGCGCGCTGGTTCTGTCATCCGTCGTTGGTCATTCGTCAAAAGTGCCAAGTCCGCTTTTCTTGCGCCTGTCCTCGGTTTGTTGCTGTCAGCCTTTTTCTGGATACCCGCCTTTGCCGAACGATACTTCACCCGCGCCCAGGCCGATATTTACCTTGAAAAAAGCCCCTTCTTTATCCGCTACCCTCACTGGTCTGAACTAATCGCCTGGATTCAGCCGCTTGATACCCGCGCCGCCAACCCCTATACGCCACTCACCTTAGGCGTTGTCACGCTCATTCTGGCCGCGTTGGGCCTGCTGGCCGGAATCCTCGCAATCTGGAAACCAACTGTTTTTACTAGCCACAATCGAAAATCTAAAATCCAAAATCCAAAATCCAAAATCGACATCTTCTTCTTTGCCGCCGTCGCCGCCACCGCTATCTTTATGTCGCTCCCCATCTCACAACCAGTTTGGGAGCTTGTCGAGATATTGCAAGTGGCCGAGTTTCCCTGGCGTATGCTGGGTCTGGCTAATCTGGGATTAGCCGTTGTGGCCGGGGCCGCCATCTTGCTGGTACCGGCCAAACTACGCCCGCCGGCAACCGCCATTTGTATTGTCATTCAGCTTGTAGCCGTTGCGCCTTATCTTTATCCGGTCATTCCTTTTACCCAGTACGGCCAACCAACCATCGCCGACCAGATTAACTACGAGCGCAGTTCTCAATCTATCGGCACCACCACCCTGGGCGAGTACCTGCCCCAAACCGTCACCCTCCCACCCACCACCTCGCCCCTGATCGAAGCATTTCAGGCCGGGTTGCTGCCCGAACGCCTCGACCGGGCCAGTCTACCCGCCGAAGTCGCCGCCGTTTTGCTTGAGCAAACCGCAGTCACCCATCGCTACCAACTAAACAGCCCGACCCCCTTCACCCTGCGCCTGTTCCAATTCGACTTCCCCGGCTGGCGAGCCACACTCAACGACCAGCCCGTCGCTATCGCCCCCGAAGCCGAAACCGGCCTGATACTCATCGACATTCCGGCCGGCCAACACACCCTGACCGTTCATTTTGGCGAAACGCCAATACGAGTGGCTGCTAT
>JAJRVO010000427.1 GCA_024277275.1 Chloroflexota bacterium | reverse complement strand
TAACATTTTTATGGGACACAGATGAACACAGATTTCACAGATTTTTGTTTAGTTTTTTACCATAATCTGTGTTTATCTGCGAAAATCTGTGTCCTATTCTCTGTCTTTCAGAATGTTACTTTGTGACCGTGCTGAGTATACCTACTGAGTAAAAGTTAGATTCCAGGGATTTCTCCCTACAGTCGAAATGACATGTCTGAGAAGTTGCCTGTTTTATGGAAAAGTTGGGGTTATTGCGTTAATATGCAAAACCTGTCGCTTATCCAAATTAAAATGTTTATCGACTTGAGTTAATCACCCCCCCTCAAGATACGTTATAAAAATTCTTCAAGAAGTTGCCGGGTAAGTCGGCGTGAAAATAAATAGTCCCAATACTTAACATAAAATGCAAATATTTCTCAAACTGCCCTTTATGTTAAATATTGGGACAGGGACGCGGTTGTCAATAATACATGGAACAAGTGTTACAACCCGGCCCAATTAGTTATGTAGATGACATGCTGTCCAATGGCCCGGCTCTACTTCACGAAATTCAGGCTCAACCGTGCCGCAATCGATGCCTTTTTCTGCCATTGCCCGCCCTTTTTCTGGGCAGCGGGTGCAAAAATTGCAGCCTTCAGGCGGATTGACCGGGCTGGGCACATCGCCTTCCAAAATTATCCGATGTTTCTCCCGTTCCTCTTCCGCAATTGGGTCGGGTATGGGTATTGCCAGCAGTAGCGCGTTTGTGTAGGGGTGCAGCGGGTTGTTGTACAGACTATCCCGATCGGTTAATTCTACAATTTTACCCAGATACATCACCGCAATTCTATCGCTGATGTGTCTAACCACGGCCAGATCGTGGGCTATAAACAGGTACGTTAAGCCAAATTCGCTCTGTAGGTCTTCCAGCAGGTTAATGACCTGGGCTTGAATAGAAACATCAAGGGCGGAGATTGGCTAATCGCAAACAATAAAATTGGGTTGCACGGCCAGGGCGCGAGCCACGCCAATGCGCTGGCGTTGACCGCCGGAAAATTCGTGGGGGTAGCGATTGATAAAATAGGGGTTGAGGCCCACAATTTCCAAAAGTTCCTTAACCCGGTCTCGGCGCGCTCTGCCGCTTAAAATACTGTGAACTTCCAAAGGCTCGCCAACAATGTTGCCCACTGTCATACGGGGGTTAAGCGAGGCGTAAGGGTCCTGGAAAATCATCTGGATGTTTCGTCGCATTTTGCGCAGGCTTTCGCCTTTTAGAGTGGTTAGCTCGGTGCCTTCAAACTCAACCGAGCCGGCTGTGGGCCTGTAAAGCTGCAATATGGCTCGACCCGTGGTGCTCTTGCCGCAGCCGATTTCCCCGACCAGGCCCAGAGTTTCGCCTCGTTTTATATCAAATGTTACACTATCTACGGCTTTAACATCGCCTACGTGTCGCTGAAAAACAATACCCCGGGTGATGGGGAAATACATTTTTAAGTCTTTAATCCGGAGAATTGTATCGCTCTTGGTACCGTTGCCGTTTGTTGTCATTTTTTCTCCTCTCCTCTTTGGCAGGCTTAAATTGGGCCTTTAAATTGACATAATTTCCTGATAGGGATTTTCTGTTGTTGGTTGGGCCGTGGTAACATCCACAAAACAGGCTGCATAGTGCCCAATTCCGACCGGCTCAATTGGCGGTGGAGCTTCTAAACACTTATCAATACGATAGTGACATCGAACATAAAAGGGGCATCCCTTGGGGTAGTCAATTAAATCAGGCGGCAAGCCGTCAATGGACTCTAACTTTTCAGGTCGTATTTCATCCAGGCGGGGAAGAGAGCCAAGCAGCCCCAAAGTGTAGGGGTGACGAGGATTGCCATAGAGTTCCTTAACCGGCGCTTCCTCTACAATCCGCCCGGCATACATTACTATCACTCGGTCGGCCAGGCCGGCCACCACGCCCAAATCGTGGGTAATCCAGATAATGGCCATTCCAATCTCATCGCGCAAGCGTTTGACCAAATCGATAATTTGGGCTTGAATGGTCACGTCTAAAGCGGTGGTTGGCTCGTCTGCAATTAACAGTTGCGGATTGCAGGAGAGGCCCATAGCAATCATCACCCGCTGACGCATACCGCCCGAAAATTGGTGAGGATAGTTACCAACCCGTTCAGCGGCAGAGGGAATCCCCACCATTTCCAGCAACTCGATAGCTCTGTCCAGGGCCTGTTTCTTGTCCATCCCCAGGTGCAGTTCCAAAGCTTCGGTAATTTGCCGGCCAACAGTTAAAACAGGATTAAGCGAGGTCATAGGGTCTTGAAATATCATGGCAATTTTGTTGCCGCGAATATCCCTGATCTCTTGATCGCTCACTTTTAACAAATCCCGGCCTTCAAAAAGAACTTCTCCATCCGTGATTTTACCGGGCGGAGAGGGTATAAGCCGTATTACCGACATTACGCCGACGCTTTTACCGCAACCGCTCTCGCCAACAATGCCTACCGTTTCACCCTCGTCCACAGTGTAGCTAATGCTGTTAACGGCCTGCACCACGCCATCTTGGGTAAAAAACCTGGTTGTTAACCCCTTTACTTCTAATAGTGATGCCATTCATTTCCCCCTTGCTGTTGTTTCAAATGGCTCTTCATTGGACACGGGAATTAACTTTACACCTTTGACGAATGACCAGCAATTCCCGTTTTGGAAACTGTGCCGCCGACAACTACTCAGACGGGCTGATTTTTGTCGGCGTAAGAGCAGAATTGGCAGAATTAACGAATCAAAATTATATCATTCTGGAAATTCTGCTCTGAAATGCCCACAATTGCACAATTTTCATACCCTAATTGTCAAACCGGGAATTGCTGACGAATGACCAACGACGGACGATGAAAAAAGGTTAATAGCCGGCGCTTTTCCTTCGTCTTCCGTCATTCGTCCATCGTCCGGTGGTAAAGTATTGCCCAAACTGTGAACCATCTTTATTATTCTTAAATTTATACGGAACAAAGCCATTGCTTAATGTTCGGCAATAGATACGTATTGAAATTTTGGTATGATGATTGGCGGTATTTGAAAGCCCTGTACGTAGGGTTTTACCAGCCAATTTTCAACCCCAAAATAAAGCGGAATCCAGGCCGCATCATCCAAAATCATCTGTTCGACCTGTTGATACAGGGCCAGGCGCTCTTCCACGTCTCGTGTGCCACGGGCCTGGTCAAGCAGGGCGTCTACAGCCGGGTTGCTGTAACCGCCGTGATTTTGGGCGCTTTCAGTGTGAAATAGAATTTCCAGGAAATCCTGCGGGTCTGGATAATCGGCAATCCAACCCAGTTGATACATTTGGTAGGGCGGCTCGGGTTGGTTTAAACTCTCTAAAAATTCGGGCCAGGAGTCGACCTGAATATCTATCTGAAGCCCCAACGTATTCTCGTAAGATTCTTTAATGGCCTCGGCAATTTGGGGAGGCTGGTCTCCCACGCCGCTAACGCTCAACACAATATCAGGCAATTCGCTCACATCGCCATAAGACGATTCCTCAATCAGGGCCAGGGCTTGTTCAGGGTCAAACTCGTAATCGCTCAAATCGGGATTTTGATAGCCCGGCATAGTTGGGGGCACAATTCCATTAGCCACGGGGAATGCGCCTTGAAACATTACTCTGATCATCCGTCGCTTATCAAGCGCCAAATTGAAAGCCTGGCGTATCTTGGGATCGTCAAAGGGAGGCTTGTTTACGTTGAAACCGATATAAGAGACATTCAAATCGGCAACAGAGACAAATTCTTTGCTCAAGGGGTTTTGTGGATCGGTGGCCTTTTCCAAATTGCCAATCCCAACAGGGATAGTATCGTAAACAGTATTGGCCGGTAAACCCAGTTCATTTGGCGTTGGCAGCGATAGCCCCTCTTCGTAACCGGTCATTGCATTAATGGGGGCGTTAACCAGATAAATAACGCGGTCTAAAATTGGCTTGGGGTCGCGATAAAAGTTGTCGTTTTTAGCCAGCACAATAAAACCGCGATCAAATTCTTCTAACATGAATGGGCCGCTGCCGTTTGGCTTTAAAAACCAGTTGGGGTTGCTTTCTACGTTTTCACGGTCAAGCACGTAAGCCGTGGGATAGGTCATTTTAGCCAGAAAAAAGCCCTTAGGTGAATCAATGGTTAGCTGCAATGTCAGGTCATCGATAACTTCAACCCCCGCCACCTCATTAGCTTCGCCCTGCAACTTGGCCCGGCAGCCAATGATGTCGCCCAGGTAGGTATTGGCCGGGTGAGACTGGGTAGCCGGGTCGCAGGCTCGCTCAAATGACCATTTAAAATCTTCGGCGCGGATCGGTTTGCCGTTGTGAAACACGGCATTTTCTCTAAGTTTGAAGGTGTAAACCAACCCGTCGTCGGAAACCTCATAACTTTGGGCCACATCGGGAATCAGGTTCAAATCGAGGTCGTAGGCTACTAAGCCGCTGTAAATCTCAACCACGTATTCGGCCGAGGTGGCATCGCCGCTCAGGTGAGGATCCAGGGTTGGGGGATCACCGCCGGGTAATACAAATACCTGGTTCTCATCCAGCTTTACCTGATTCGCCGGCTCATCGCCGGAACCAGACGCTTCTGTAGTTTCATCAGATTCGGTTGTATCAGTTTCTTCTGTGGATTTAGAGGATTCTTCGGAGCTTGCTTTGTCTGAGTCAGACTCTTCAGTGATTGTGGCGCTACTATCTTCATCTGATGAGCCGCCGCTGCTATCTGCTTCAACTGTTGGGGTTGGTTCATCGTTGCCAAAGTTAAGATTTAGACCCTGAGTTAAGCCGCAAGCCAGACTAAAACTCAATAGCAATACAATGAAGAATAAGAGTAAATTTCTTTGGCGCCGCCGTGGCACACTTTTTAACATTCTCTTCTCCAAAGATAAAGTATCTTTTTATATATGATGGAGTGTTTCAGGCGAGGTCATATTTTGATACATAAGATACGGTATTTTACGAGCAAAGGGGGTAAAAGTCAAACGCTTTGCCGGGTGAAATTGGGATTTATTGAATTTCTGATGTAACTTGAATATCTCGTTTTGCCAGTTCTTGCGTAAAAAGTTTGTACGGAATGTCATTAACCGGCGATAACAGGCCGCGCTGTGTAATCTGGCCGGTCCCAATCATCAAAGCGCCGATGCTGTCCGTGTAGCCCACCGTCCGGCTCATGCCGGACAAGCCGGTTTCCAAATCGCGTTTGTCAATCATCTGATATGCGACCCGTTTCTTTTGGCCGTTTTTTCGACCCGCTACCTCGACCCGCACCACCACTACGTCTCGCTCGTTTGCCCTGTACTGAATATGCGGCTCGATGGCAGCGGCCAGGAATCGCTTCCGGTCCACAGCCACGCCGTCAACAATTACCGGCTCGTCGTCCAGAAGATGGAGATCGACCAGCGTTTTCCAGAAGGCGCAGTGTCCGGGCCAGCGTAGCGTATATCGCCCCATATTGGTCAACGCGCTCCGCTCGATACCCAGCAACTCAACATACTTCAGAGCGTCGCCATTTGGAATGCCTTCCAGCTTGCCCAACCCCTCAATTTCAATCTCGTGAATATTTTCGGGCGAGAACATCTCCGTCTCTTCTATGTCGACAATTTTTCCATCCCGAATGATGCGCCCGGCCCGACGGTACGATTTTAACACCCCTTCGAATGTCCACGAAACCTTGTACTTCAGTGGATTATTCGCCGCTTCCAGTTCGGGGAAACCGGCCCCGTAGCTGATAATCTCTTCAATGCTATCCAGCGAGCGTACCGCCTGGCCCAACAAAACCAGATCAATGCCGGGGTCCATACCAAATTCGGGCAGGAGGGTTACATTTTGCGCTTTGGCCTGGGCGGCCAACTGTTTTACATCCGGCCCGGCATACGAGGCGTTGACCAAATGAATTTTGTGTTCTACGGCGGCAGCAGCCACACTACCGTGAAAGGACACGGGCAGCAGATCAATGACGACATCCGGCCCTTGTTGCATCAAGCGCTTGATGCTTTCCGGGTTGGCCGCATCAACATGCTCACATCGCACTTTGGCCCCGTACCGTTTGTTTTCAACATAGGCCGCAAGCGATGCTAAATCCCAATCTGCGGCAATAACTTCATCCACTTTATCGTGGTGTACCAAGTCGTGCAGCGTGGCTTTGCCTTGCATCCCCACGCCCAAAAGCAGTATTTTCATAGTCACACCTTTCACAAGAATTATTCTCTTCAAGCATACCACCCCTGCAAGGCTTGTCAATGTCAATCCACAAAAAAACACCCCCACCGAACCCGGTGAGGGTGTTTTTAATTGCCTAACCCGGACTAGCCGGACCAAAAAGGTAGGGGAGTAGGAAGTATGGAGTAGGAAGTAGGGAAAAAATTCTTGCTCCTTACTTCCTACTTCCTACTCCCCGGTTACCCAAAAAACAAGAATTCAACTGCTAACGTACTAATCTGTTCCTTTCAACAATCTGTATTGATTTCAATCGGCGCTGTTACATACTTTCTTGGGAAGGATTAGAAAGCAACAAATCACTTCTGTTAGTTGACATAAGGATAAAGGAGCAGTTCGCCCCCCCCTTTTATGATGATTATTCTTCTCCCGCCCCCAAACAGGGTGACTTACACAC
>JAJRVO010000426.1 GCA_024277275.1 Chloroflexota bacterium | reverse complement strand
TAGTACGAGACTACTTCACGAAATAACGTGTCTATCTCGTCACTGGTAAAAAGTTTGTCATACGTTTCGGGGTTTTCAAGATGCGTCCCCAGTTTTTCTCTTTTTTCCAGCTTAATGTAGGGAACAAGGCTTATAATTTCTGCAAGTTTAGATCTTAAGGCCGCGCCGTTTATGCTTTCTCCTGCGCCTTTGCCCAGCGGGCCTATCTCTTTTACCGTTTTGACAAAATCATTGGTCGATTCCACAAAAACGCTGGCTTCGGCCCCGGACATAAACGCTATTCTTAGCCGGTCGGGGTTCAGCCCGATATGTTCCAATATTCTTTTAAGGAGAAGCGCCATTGTCAGGGCATGAAAGTTGCCATGAGTGATGTAATTACATTCATTAAGGCGGCAGCCGCCAATATATACCCCGTCTACTCCATTGGCAAAGGCCCTGAGCACATGCGCCATGTCTATTCTGCCGGAACACATAACGCGGATTAGCCTGATTTCAGTTGTATATTGTAGTCTGGAAACTCCAGCCAGGTCAGCAGCCCCGTATGCTCACCAATGGCATGCAAAACCTATTATGTTTGGTTTAAATGTATGTCCTGTACTCATTCGGTTACAACTCCTAATTCAGGTGTAAGCTGCCACACATCTCTAACTGTCGCATCCATAGGGTGTAAAAAGATTTCTTCCCCAGGAAGCGGCGCTTTCCCCGGAAGCGCGGCATCAATTTGGCTCACAAGCTCTCCATCAGTATAGTGCTTGAGCGAAATAGCCCCCGTTGGACACCGCGCATTACAGAGACCGTCTCCTTTACAAAGAACGGGATTCACTATAGCCTTTATGCCTTGTCTTGTATCGCTCAGTTCTAAAACGCTATACGTGCAGACTTCAACGCATATCCCGCACCCGATACACCGCTTCTCCTCTACCTCGACCACAGAGCCGGAGGCTACGACGATATCATTTGAGAGAAGCGTTAAGACCCGGCCCGCGGCTCCATACGCCTGGTTGATTGTTTCCCCTATGAACTTGGGATAGTGAGCAGTTCCACACAGATAAACGCCTTCCGTAGCAAACTCAACGGGTTTTAGCTTAACATGGGCTTCTTTGAAGAAACCATCCGGACTCAACGTTACCTTGAATAAACCGGCTATTTCCTGGGTCGACCTGGACGGAACAACAGCGGCAGCCAAAGCAATTGCGTCGGCCTCTATTTCAAGCTTGTTACCGAGGATATAATCTGTTGCAGTCACCTTGAGCACGGGGCGACCATCCTCCGCCGTGCCAGGCTCCACCTGGGGGTTGTCATCCGGCTCATAGCGAATGAACCTGACATCGTTGCCCGCCGCTTCCCGGTAATAATCCTCTTTAAACCCAAAGGTTCTGATGTCCCGAAAGATAATGTAGATATCCATCCGGGGGTTCAGTTTTTTCAGTTCCAGAGCGTTCTTGATGGACTCGCTGCAACATACCCGGCTGCAATAATTTCTGTCTTCATTTCGACAGCCTACGCATTGGATCATTACCAGATTTTGCGAGTTGAGCACCTTGTCATCTCTGGTAGCGATTTTCTGCTCTAACTCCAGGTGGGTCATCACCCTGTCGTCCTGTCCATAAAGGTATTCTGCGGGTTCATATACGTCGGCCCCTATGGCGATGACGGCGGCGCCATGTTTTATCTCCGAGACCCCTTTTTCGGATTTTACCGTGGTTGCAAAATTCCCAACGTAGCCTGTGGCCTCCGTGATAGCAGCCTCATGATATACACGTATTTGAGGGTGTTGGTATATTTTTTGGGCAAGGTCATGCACATAGGCCTGAACATCCAGCCCGTCCAGCGTGGCCTGGATTCTTCGCGCCATTCCCCCAAGCTCTGTCTCCCTTTCTACCAGGTGAACCTCATGCCCCTGGTTGGCTATGGAGAGGGCGCATGTCATACCGGCTATACCTCCGCCAATCACCATCGCCGCCTTGTTGACCGGCAGTTCAAATTCCTGTAAAGGCTCCAACTGGTGAGCGCGGGCGATAGACATCCGGATGATATCCCTGGCCTTGTCCGTGGCTTTTTCCTTTTCTTTAGAGTGGACCCAGGAGCTATGCTCCCTGATATTAGCCATTTCATAATAGTATTGATTGATGCCCGCCTCCCGCACAGTGTCCCGGAATAACGTTTCAAGGGTTTTGGGAGAGCAGGCGGCCACAACCACCCGGTTAAGCCCCTTTTCTTTAATCGTGTCCGTTATTTCTTTCATGGAATTGCTGGCGCATGAAAAAAGCTGTTCTTGAGCATGGACAACGTTGGGTAAGTCTTTGCAATATTCAACGGTAGACGGAACATCAATCACCCGGCCGATATTTGCCCCGCAATGACACACAAAGACGCCTATCCTCGGCTCCTCCTCGGATACGTCTCTTTCCTCCGGGTAGACCCTTTCTCTGGAAAGATTTCCCCGCCTGTAGTTCAGGAATTCGCCAACCTGAGAACCGGCCCCGCTTGCGCTAAATACCGACTCAGGGATATCCATAGGCCCCTGCATAGCGCCGCTTACAAAGATTCCGGGCCTTGAGGTCTCCATAGGATTGACCGGATTCACCTTACAAAAATTATGAGTTTCAAGTTCAATGCCATATGTATTGGCAATACCATTTACGCCAAGAGGAGGATTCAAGCCAACGGATAGTACCACCATATCAAATTCTTCCTCTTTTACACCATCGTCGGGCGTGGAGTAGCGTATGGCGACATTTCCGCTTTCCGGGATTTCTTTGCTTATGGTTACGTAGCTTCTAATAAACCGGACCCCGGACATTTCCTCTGCTCTTTGGTAGTATCGCTCAAAATCCTTGCCAAAGGCCCGGATATCATTATGAAATACGGTACAATCTGCCTCGGGATAGTGCTCTTTTGTCAAAATTACCTGTTTTTGGGTGTAGGTGCAGCATACCGATGAACAATAGCTGTTGCCGCCTTCAATAACCTGTCTGGAACCGACGCATTGAATCCAGGCAATTTTTTGAGGATGTTTCTTGTCGGAAGCGCGTAGTACCTCGCCTTCGTATGGCCCGGTGGAGGACATCAGCCGTTCATAATCCATACTGGTTACTACGTTTGCATACTGTCCATAGCGATAGTCTTCCCTTACCTTGGGGTCATAAGGCTCAATGCCGGTAGCCAGAATTATTGCTCCAACATTTAGCTCTTTTTTCTCCGGCGTTTGGCTAAAATCTATGGCTCCCTGTTTACAGACCGCTTCGCAAATACGGCATTTTTTATCTTTAAGGTAAAGACAACTTTCATCAATATAGGTGACAAGCGGCATTGCCTGAGCAAAGTATATATGCACGGCTTTATTATCTGATATTTCCTGATTAAATTGATCAGGGTATTGCACCGGGCAGTATTCAACACAGGTTGTACAGCCCGTACACTTGTCCTCTACAATATACCTGGGCTTGTTAGTCACCGTTACGGTAAAGTTTCCAGCTTCGCCTTCAACGCTGTTCACTTCAGTATAGGTGAGAACCTCTACATTGGAGTGCCGGCCGACCTCGACCAGTTTGGGCGAGAGAATTCACATGGAGCAGTCGTTAGTGGGGAAGGTCTTGTCAAGCTGGGCCATATGGCCGCCAATGGCAGGCCCCTTGTCGACCAGGTAGACCTTAAAGCCGGCATCGGCCAGATCAAGCGAGGCTTGAACACCGCTGATCCCTCCGCCAACAACCATGACATCTCCAAAGTTATTGTCTCCAAGATTTCCAGAGAATTGTTCAATTATTTGTTGCGGTAATACTTCATTTCCCACGTTTTATTACCTCATTCACGTCTTAGAGCGTGTTTCTTAAATCGTGTGGGCCAGACCGCAGAGGTTTCTAAAGCCCATTTTAACTGTAAGTCAGGGTCATAATCGAGGCAAATTCGCTTGAAAATATCTCGCAAAAAACCTCTGCGGTCTTTAAGAAACAC
>JAJRVO010000425.1 GCA_024277275.1 Chloroflexota bacterium | reverse complement strand
CTGTCGCCAAACTGAAATACTCCCCTTCATAACCATTTCTTTGTCAAAAAGAGGAAAGTAGAGTATTATGTTTTATGTTATTTTGGTATCTTCTCAATAACTTGGGGGTAACTTTGCGCAGACCGCAGAGGTCTTTAAGACCTCTGCGGTCTTTACCCCGGATTATTGAGAAGATACTTATTTTGTTCAATATTTTACCGCGTTTGCAAAGCCGTCTCGTTTCCAAACTCTGGTTTGGGAACGATGAAAATAGGGGAGATGGGGGGACGGACCCCAGGCCCCCCGCTCCGTATTTATAGAGTAAGGTAAGACATAATTATGCCCCTCTTTGCCGGTCAACTCATAAACAATCGCTACCGTATTGACGCCTTGCTTAATCAGGATGATTCCGGCGCTTTGTATCGCGCCTGGGATATGAACCTGAAAATACCGGTGGCGATTATGGAGAATATTGACCTGTCTGTCGAGAGCCGGCAGCAGTTTGGCTATGAGGCCGAGACGCTGGTTCATCTCTCGCACTCTAATCTGCCCCGGATTCTTGATTATTTTACCTTGCCCAATCAGGGCCGGTATGTGGCGCTGGACCTGGTGGAGGGGGAGGATTTGCAAACCACTCTGGAACGACAAGGCGCTTTACCCCAATCAGATGCATTGGGTTGGCTGGCGCAGGTTAGCGGGGCGTTGGCTTATTTACGCAGTCAAGCCGAGTTGGAACTTTTTCCCACCGTTGAGCCGGCCAATATCGTCATTCGGCCTGATGGCCGGGCGGCGTTAACCGGCTTTAATCTGCTCAGTCGCTACAATCCCGATGCCTTGACCGAAGCTGAAGACATTGCTCCCGGCTACAGCGCCCCGGAGCTATACGGTCATGGAGAGGCCGATGTTCGCAGCGACGTCTATACGCTGGGCGCAATTTTGTATCACTTGCTAACCGGCCAGACGCCGCCCGAAAGCGTGCAATTGATAGCCGGAAGCGCCAAATTGCCCCGTCCCAGCCGCTTGAATCCGGAAATTACCCCAGAAGTTGAGCGAACTATTCTACAGGCAATGTCCCCAGATGCCGGCCGTCGTTTTCAAAGCCTTGAAGCGTTTCAAGGGCGGTTGCTTAACTTGCAGTCTGAATTGGACGCCCCCTTTGCGCCGGCTGCTCAAGCCCCTTCCCGCAGTTTGTGGCCTTTGTGGTTAAGTATGCTGGCAAACATCATTCTGGTTGGCATTGCCGCCGTAGCCATATACTTTGCGCTTCAGGGGAGGGCCACGCTTTTGAGCAGTGGCGAACTAGCGGTGTCGTCCACGGCTACACCGGCCTCAACTGAGGCAGCAAACTGGCGAACACCGACCTTAACCGCCCAATCGGAAGAAGTGTCATTGGCTTCGGTTGCGCCATTGGAAACGCTGCCGGCTACCGCTGATGAATCGGTGGCAGAAAGCGCTCCGGCTGATACACCAGCACCGGTCGATACGCCCGCAGCCACAGATACGCCCGCCCCGGCGCCTACTGTAACTCCAACATCAGGGCCGGTTGCCACCATAACCGATGCTCTGACCGGCGCGCCGCTGGCGCTTGTGCCTGCCGGACCATTTACAATGGGGGGAGCAAGCGCCAGTGAAGATGGAAGACTGGCTCATACTGTGATTCTTGACGACTTTTACATGGACCAATATGAGGTGACAAATGCCCAGTATGCCGCCTGCGTAACCGATGGGGCTTGCCGGCCGCCTACCAATGCCGCCTCTTATACCCGCATCAATTACTACGGCGATGCAAAGTACGACGCCTTCCCCGTGGTTCAGGTAAATTGGGAGCAGGCCGCCACCTTTTGCGCCTGGCGAGGGGCGCGCCTGCCAACCGAGGCCGAGTGGGAAAAAGCCGCCCGTGGTACTGATGAGCGTACCTACCCGTGGGGAGAAACGCTGGAATGTTCGCTGGCTAACTACTGGTCTGCCGTCAGTGGCGCTTGTGTGGGAGATACCGTGGCGGTGGGGTCTTACCCGGAGCTTATTAGCCCCTACGGCCTTTACGACATGTCCGGAAATGTTTGGGAGTGGGTGGCCGATTGGTATGCTGAAGATTACTACGCCAACTCTGTAGCCGAAAATCCCCGGGGACCAGAGTCGGGCGAATTAAAAGTACTGCGCGGCGGCTCGTGGGTTAGCAATGAATTGAATGCCCGATCCGCCTTCCGCAACAGCCTGGACCCAACCAGTACCAGCAGTAATATCGGCCTTCGCTGCGTGGCTCAGCAGTAGGGGGTGTAAGGATTTTATTATCAAAACCTTAAAAAAATAAAAACTGCTGTTTTTGCCCGTAACCTTTTTCTGGATATTTAGACTCCTGTAGTACTTAAGACCCAAAGCCGCACAACTTCTATTATCTTCATGGTCGGGGATTTGTCTGAAATTATTGTACAGACGGGACAACAGAGGGAAAATCCCTCCAAATTCCTCCTACAGCGTATTCAAAATTCTGGGGTTTTGAACACACCCTCTTGCCAAGACAATCTTGACAAAACCCTAGCCCTGACTTAAAATGCATCGTGCTTTGTAAATTATAACCCTCCAAAGATATCCGGGGGTTCAAATCAAAGCTGTTTTTGAAAATCTATAGTTCTTATCGCCAACAATGGTCTATAGATTTGGTTTTACAGCATTACCTCATAAGAGCAGTTAAAACTGTGCCTGCCTCATTAAATCCATCCAGTTAATTGTAATCGGCGGGGGTGGAGTTCTTTAAGAAGTTCAAGTAATTATACAACCCTGTGGGGTTGGCTTTTGCGCTTTAAAAGATTTTAGTTTGCAGGATTGTATTTATAAATTATTTGCCTCTTATTCTCGCCCTCAAGCCAGAGATTTGAACGAGAATAAAGAAAAGCTTATTATCTCTATAATGCAGTTATTTCTTTGTATAGAGAAGGGGAGAAGATATGATGCCGTATCAAGATAATGCATCGACAAGCCTGACCGGTAAAAAACTATTTCAATTAGGAACGGCAATTGTTTTGGCCTTTGTTTTGGTCGCAGCCTTTTTGCTGTTCCCTATTATTGCCGGGACAAATGTGCAAATAGACTCTTTTGAGGTTACTTTGCCGTTTGGAGTCAAAAATGTTTATGCCACCAACGGACTAACCATCACCAAAAAGGTGGTATCCAATTTGCCGGGAGGTAGCCCAACCAACACCCTGTATGTTGCGGGTAACGGCTCGGGTATAGTGACCTACACCCTGACTGTTACAAACAACACGCCCGATGATTTGGATGTGACCATCACCGACACCGTCCCGGCCGGAACCGTTTGTACCGGCATTGGCTTTAATCCTCTGCCCAGTTCCGGGTGGACAGCAGGTACTTTTTGTGCTAGCGGTCTAGCCGTATGGGACTCTGGCGCCGATCTTTTAGCCTCCGGCGCAACGGCTGTTTTAACCTTTTCCGCTTCGGTTAACCCGGCCGGGGCCGGAAGGGTGATTGAGAATGATTCTTACCAGATCGATGCTATCAGTGTACCCGGTGGCGTCTCTTATACCGATGTGGGCACAACTGTACCAATTACCATTGCCGGCCCCGCTTATGAGATATCAAAACAGATTCTGTCAGGCCCTACGGCGACGGTAGGCAGTAATATCCAGTACAGAATTACTATCACTAACATAGGTACTCTCACTAATAGTGTTCCCTACGAAATTAGAGATACATATCCAAATGGTACAACCTATAATACGGCTGCACCGGCGCCAGACAGCGCCGGCCCTCCCTCTGTTGTGTGGGATTCTGCCGGTGGTCCTCTTCCGGCCACGCTAAACCCCGGACAGAGTACCACTGTTACCCCCACCTTCCTGGTCAATGATCCCACCCTTTTAGCCGGAGATGCTATTGTCAACTCAAGCTACTACGTCACCAGTACCGAGATTTATACCAGCTATTTTGGCCCATCTGTAACTGTTACCGTGGCCTCGGCCATTACCCTGACAGTGGGTAAAACCGACGTGGTTGATCCGGTTGAGCCGGGTGATTTTATCACCTACACCATTGTTATTACCAATGATGGCACTAATGCTGTCACCGGCGTTGTGGTAACCGATACCCTGCCGTTAGCGTTGCCCGGCACTGCGCTCTCTAATACTTTTGTTTCGGCCACGGCACAACCGAATCCGGGCGCGCTTGTGGTAGATAGTTCTTCTTTGCCCAATCTGGTAATGAGCTTTACCCCCGGCTACACTATTGCCAGCGGCAACGCGGTTGCGCTGATGGTGGTCATCAGTACGCCCAACCCCTTGCCTACTTCTTATATCGTGACCAACCAGGTGACAGCGGGTTTAACCAGTTTGGCCGATACAACCCTGGTGGTAACTGGAGATTTGGCTGAAGCCACTACTATCCAGCCCATTAACCTGATTACCTTGAGTAAATCTGTAACCACGCCCTTTGGCCCGCCTCCCACCCCGCCCCATGCTCAACCCGGCGATGTGGTGAACTACACCGTTGTGCTAAACAACAGCGGCACCGGCATTGCAGATGTTACCCTGACCGACGTCCTTCCGACGCCCTTCTTAAACAGCCTGATCTTCCCACCTAATCCTACCTTTGCCGTCTCTCCTTTACAAGATTACACCTACAAATTCTCGGCTATTGTAGGCGATATTGACCCGACGACAGACCTGCTAACGCCGGCGACAGAGCCTTTTAATGCCGGACCGTTTGCCAATGGTTGGTCAGCCAATCCCGTTGCCGGCGGTCCTTCTATAGATTGGACCACTGACACGGGTTGGATTAACCCGGCGTTTGCCGGTTTTGGCAGCGGTAATTTTGCCAATATTGGCAACTGGAATCCTCAAACTGACGATCTGTTACTCTCGCCGCCGATGGATGCTTCCAGTTGTGATCTGGTCTCTCTGGAATTTAGTAATCGGTTCTATGTTTACGACCAGAGCTATGGTACGGCGGCCACGGTCGAGGTTGGCAATGGCGTTATCACCTCTACTTTCCTGACTTTGCAAGATTTCTCTGAGCAAAATAATCAGGTACTTGACATTACCTCGATCGCCGCCGGCCAAAACCCGCTGCGGATTGGCTTCCGCTTTACTTCGCCTGTAGGCAAATTAAACGTAAACCAGATGGATTACTGGGCCATCGACAACGTCAGGGTCCGCTGTATGGCTGCTGCGACAGTTGATACCAACATCTATGGCGCGCAAGACTACCCCAACACAGCCATTACCGCCACCTATGGCCTAAGTACAGCCGCAGTCATCAATACCGCCCCGGTGCGCATTGACGACCCGGCCATTACCATGACCAAGACCGCTACCTGGGCCGGCGCCCCGGCCGGGGCTACTGTTGGCACGGTCATTACCTACACCTACACCATCAGCAACATCGGCACGGTTCCGGTTAATATTACGCAGTTGGTTGATGATCGGCTTCCCAGCCTTGACCCAACCGATCTAACAGTGAACCCCATTCCGGCTATTGCCGGCAACGTGGCTACTGCTACCATACTTCACACGGTTTCTGCGGCAGACCTGTTGATTGATCCGTTGATTATAACCAACACGGCGGCAGCCACCGGCACATGGGGTCCTGAAACGGTCACAGCCACAACCCGGTACACTGTGCCTCTAAACCTTACCCCTGCCATCAGTATGAGCAAGACGGCCCAAATTATAAGCGGCCCCAATCCGGGCAGAACATCCCCGTCTCCGCAGAGTGTCATTCGGTACACCTACTACATCACCAACAACTCTCTATTTACCGTGAGCCTGACTTCGTTGACCGATGATAGAATTGCCGGTAACTTGTTGACCTCTCCTCCCGTTAACCTGGGGCCAAATGGTTCGGGCAATGAATTCCGTACAGAAACAGTAATTCATAATCTTACTCTGGCAGAGATTGATATTGCCTCGGGTACCGGCTTTAACTTGATCAACACCGCCGTGGTGACGGGCCAGGATATCTACCAGGGCCGGGTAGCCACTGATACGGATACGGCCAGTGTGCCTGTAACTTATACCGCCCAAATTCAGGTACTCAAATCAACGCCCAGTGTGACGGTAAGCTTAGGCGGTACCGTCGCCTATACCTATAGTATTCAAAATACCGGCAACGTGACGATGACTGGCGTTGCCTTGTATGATGATCCATTGTTTACCGGCGGTACCAGTCTGGGCGCTTTAGGACGCGGAGCAAGTACTACTTCTACCACTTCGACTGTCATAGGCACTGTACAATTTAACCAGGGAGGCGCCGGATATTATTGTAATGGATCGGGCGTGGATGGAATCGCTTTGTTTGGACTCTCCGCTACTGACGGTGGCGGTAGTACTCCGTCTCGACCGGGTTCTCTTGCAACCGAAGGTCCTCAGGATGAGTGTGTTGAAGTCGATCTTAATTTTGACCTTGTATTCACCAAGACTGCTCAAACGTCCACTGCTCCGGCCAACCCCACTTTAGGCGATACGATTACCTATACCTATGAAGTTGAAAATACAGGCGACATCTCTTTTACCGGCACTCTGGACGACGATTATTTACCGAGCTTCCCTGTCGGCGTGCCGGGTATAGCGCCCGGAGGCTTGTATAGCACCACTGTAGTGCGCGTTGTTACTGTGGGTGATATAAATAATGCTATTGCTAATAATTCCACAAATCCCTACATTAGAAACGTTGCTGTGGTGACGGCGTCAGCAAGCGCCCCCTATGGCTGGTTGAGCGACGAAATACGTACGGATGCAGTAACCGTGGGTATAGACCCCAGCGTTAGCGTTGCTCTTGACAAGAGCGCTACCTGGTTAAGTATGATGGCTCCGGCCCGGGTTGGAGATGTGGTTACTTATACCTTTACCGTTACCAATACGGGCGCTGTCAGCCTGACCGGCGTAACCCTGACCGATAATCCTTTCCACTCAGGGCCGCCAATTAACCAGGTGTTGGGTACGCTTAATCCCAATCAGAGTACGGTTTACATTGTACCCTACACCGTGGCGCTTAGCGATTTGCAGACGGGTCTGTTCCCATACCCCGCGCCGTTGAGTAATACGGCTACGGTTACAGGGAATACAGTGTTATCTTCCCCGTGGAATCAGGCCGCCATCTCAGACACCGAGACCGTACCTCTGATTTACACCCTGGATGTAGATATTGACAAAGTGGTGACCACGCCGGCGCCTCAGCCGGTACCTTTGGATACGGTGATAACCTATACCTACTACATCACCAACAACAGCGACGTGCCGGTGGATTACCTGATAACCGATGATCAAGAGGGTACTGTTGCCAGTGGAATTCTGAATCCTACAGGGCAGTCAGGCTCAACTGCAAGCCCCACGGTGCTTCATACCATCACCACCGGCGATATCACAGCGTTGATCGGTGGAATGGCCCCCCTGACCAACGTTGCTACGGTTGTCATCACCGATAGGCAAGTCGACACGACCGCAACTGACGTTGCCAGCGACACTGTTGTTGTGATGATAGACTTTAACCCCACCATCAGCTTGACCAAGACCGTGAATCCCACTTCGGCTGTGGTTGGAGATGTAATTACCTACACCTTCTACATCACCAATACCGGCCTCTACACCCTAAATAACGTTACCCTGACTGACCCCAAGATATCGCTGAACCAAAACCTGGGGACGCTCCTGCCGTCTGGCAACACTACGGTGGTGTACCCCTACACCCTGCTAGCCACCGACGCGCCTCCGGTGACGTTCACCAACATCGCTACGGCGTCCGGCGCAACCGCGACCACGCCGCCATTTATAGTTACAGCCACGGCTACGGCTACAGCTATTGTCAGTCCCTCGGCGCTGCTTGATATTGCCAAGACGCCAACCTGGCAGCAATCGCCAATTGATACAGCCGTAAATTACACTTACCGTATGACCAACTCTACAACCGCCAGTGTTATAAACCTCTTGGATATGGCGGATGATAAGATTCCCGGCGTCAGCGTGTCAAGTTGTTTCTTTGGACTATCTTCTTTGCCGCTTGCTCCGGGCGCGGATGTCTCATGCACCAAATCTGACACCTATACCGAGGCTGACCTGATAAGCAGTGCAGCTGATGGATTTGTAATAACCAACACCTTAACCGTAACCTCTACGGACGGTCTGGCAACTTTTGCCTACACTACCACCGCTGCAACGGAGTTGATCTTTACCAAGGGCATTGACGTTGAAAAGGTAGCCGATACAGGCGGCCAGACAGCTATGTTCCCCGGCGACATAATTACCTACACCTTCAACATCACCAATACCGGCGACATCACCCTGTACAACGTAAGCCTGTTCGATGCGTTGCCGGGCGCGGTATCGCCGCCCGTCTCAACAACGATGCTTGCCGGCGCATCCACTATGGCGCAACTGACTCACACCGTAACTACATCCGACGCCAACGCCTGCGGAATTACAAACACGGCCATTATAACGGGTTACGTAACCACAGCTCAAGTGGCAACAGCCACTGACGCCTCCACGGCGGTTGTTAGGACCGAGGCACTGCTACCTCCTGTGAATATCGTACCCGAGCCATTCCCATCACCGATGGCCCAAATACCGGCTACGTTCACCGCTACCTTCGTCACACCGCCGTCCACTTGTTCGGACCCGATTGTGTACACCTGGAGCTTTGGCGAAGGGGCCGGCGATGGGCCGAACTCCGGCATAAATACTGGAGTTCACACTTACCCGGTGTCTACTATTGGTCAAACCTTCACGGTTGTGGTAACTGCAACTAGCTCTTCCGGCGCCAGTACCGTAACGGATACGCTTATCGTCACTATCCTGGATACGCCGATCACGAGTTTGACGGCTACCAATAGCAGCCCGGCTCCGGTTAGACAGTTTGTAGACTTTACCGCTGTTGCTACCGGCACCCCGGCCCCCACCAATGTTGAATACAGTTGGGCCTACGGTGACGGCTTTGGGACGACATCGCCGGTATTTAGTAATACCTATGACTTTGTCCAGTACCAAAACTATCTGGAACCCGGTAACTACACCGCTACCGTCGTAGCCAGAAATACTTCGTCAATACTCATTGCCACTACGCTGGTAACCATTACGCCGGGTATTACTATTACCAAGTTCGCTGATCCGCCTTCTGGTTCCGTTGTAGAATTTGGTAATAGGATAACCTACACGATCATCATTACCAATCTCAGCGGGATACCCTTAATGCAAGACACTTACCTGGGAGATGGTTATAATGTAATTACCGACGTAATTGATTCGAACTTGAACTTTGTAACTGCGAGCGTGTCTATCCTTAGTGGGGTGGGTACTACGCCTACCTGGGGACAGTCTGGGCAGACGATTACAGCCTCAACGCCGTTCCTCTTGCAAAGCGCTTCAATGCAGCTTGTTATCGTGACAGAGGTTGCCGCAAATAGCGGTCTGGTTACCAATACCGCCCAATCGCTTTATGACCAACCGGGATATCCGGTACCCAATACCCGAATTTCCGTACCTGTTGGTCCCAGCAATGAGGTAACTCATACTATGATCACTCCGCAATCGATTATCACTTTGACCAAGACGGCAGATCCGGCCAGTGGCCAAAACGTGCGGATAAACGAGCCTATCACTTACACCATTCGGATTGAAAATGACACCAGCCAGGCGGCTAGTGGCGTCGTAATCACCGACACCCTTACTAATGCAACCTATGATCCCGGCACTCTCAGTATCAGCCCGGGTGGCGTCTTTGCCGCAACCGGCCCTGTTGTCTTAGGGGCTGAGAGCACGTTCGTTTTCACGGCTACCACGGTACCGGCCTTCAGCAGTTACACAGTTACTTTCCGGGCAATTGTGAGCGGAACCGGCGTCACGTCCGGCACGCTTATCACCAACACTGTAGTTGGCACCAGTAGTAATGCTATCTTTACGGGTACGCCTACTACAACAATTCACACTGCCGGTGATCCAATACTATACATCTACCTCCCAATCATCTACAAGAATTACATTAAAGGTCCTGATTTGGTCATTGACAACATTGTTGCTACATCCGATACGATACAGGTAGCTATCAAGAATATTGGCGATGCGGATGCAAATGTGAGAACCGATATTGCTACTGTAAACACTTTTTGGGTAGATTTCTACATTAGTCCCACTCCTCCGCCAACGCAACATGGCGATATCTGGAACGATGGCCGTTCGAATGTGGGTGTGGCCTGGCGTGTAACCCAGTCGCCTATTGTGCCGAGTCAGGTCATCACCTTAACCTGCGGATTTGATCCTGGCACTAATCCAAAGAACGGAACTAATGCCTGCACCGGTCTTGATGTGATACAGAAAGATAAGGATGGCAATGTTACCACTAACTTCACGGGTACGCTGTTGTCTGGTCTAACGCTCTATGCTCATGTTGACTCGATTTGTACCGAATGTACCGATGGCAGAGGCGCTGTGATAGAAACCCATGAAATGACCGGCTCCACCTATAACAACATCTCTGATGGTTCTCACTTGAGCCTCAGCATTAGCGATGTGGGCGTCGGTGTCTGGATGCCGCCGCTACAACAAAGCAGTACTTCCACTGACAGTGGACCTGGACGAGAATAACCGTATAAATGATTAACCCTCCCGTAGGTTGTACCCTACGGGAGGGGGTTGAGTTGTGTTAGTTTATTTGACTAATGTAGAAGAATAGTAGTAGAATATAGCTAAGGACTAATCCTTTAAGTAAATACATTAAAAATACCCAAAAGGGGGAAGTGGGATGAGCAAACTCAAATCTATAGCAATTTTAGTTACAGCTTTTGTCCTTCTGGCCGCATTACTGCTATCTAATTTTGCCTCAATGCCATTGTTGGCCCAGGGCCGTGGCGATGGTGGCGGTGATACTACATCCGATACAGGCGGTGGCGGTGGTGGTGGTGATGGCGGCGATGGTAGCAGTGGTGGTTCTTTCGGTGAGATTCGTGGCGTAGTTACCAATTTGACCACCGGCCAACCGGCCGGCGGTATCGAAGTCAGTGTCAATGGTGCAATTGTTCGCACGGATGCGTCCGGTAAATGGTCTATCACGGGTTTGGCCCCCGGCAGCTACACGGTAGCGTTGCAAGCGCCGTCCGGTTTTACTTCGGCTCAAGGTCCGCAAACGGTGGGCGTATCGGCTGGAGGGGTAGCCATTGTTGACCTGCAATTCTTTTCCGGCGCGGCTCCAGCGCCTGCGCCTACTGCTGTGCCAACAGCTGAACCAGCCGCAGTTACAGCGCCGGCAGCTCCTAGTCCTGAATCACCGCCAGAGTTACCGGATGCGGGTGGTGTATTTCCAGATGAGGGCTTTCCTGTAGCCGAAGTTCCTCTTTTGGTAGCGGATGCCCAAACCGTTTTACCTTTATCAGACGCTCAAAATTTGATAGTGCCTACTGTGTCTCGTGTGCTGCTTCCGGCTGTTTTGTGCAACAATGTTTACGTTGTAGAAGGTGGGGATGTTTTGGCTAAGATTGCCGACTTCTTCTTGGGTAGTACATCGGCTTATCCTCGGATAGTAGACGCTACAAATGCATCCCGGGTCGAGAATCCCTCTTTTGCAGAAATTACTAATCCTAACTATATAAAACCGGGCAACCAGCTTTGTATTCCGGCCAAGTAGTTTATAGTAACCTTATCTCCCGATAAGGCTTAACCTCCAGTTGGTTTCAGGAAAATTGGAGGTTTTAGTTATCATTGTTTGAAAATTCTTAAGCCGAGGTAATTATACCTCGGCTTCTTTTTTCAGAAGCTATTGTTTAGTTTATACCAGCAATTCCCGGTTTGACAATTAGGGTGTAAAAATTGTTGCAATTGCGGGTATTTAAGAGCAGAATTTCCAGAATGATAGAATTTTGATTCGTTAAT
>JAJRVO010000031.1 GCA_024277275.1 Chloroflexota bacterium | reverse complement strand
TCTTCTTTCTTATTCGATGGCCGTTGGTCCTCATCACCTGGCTGCTAACCCGCACCACAACGCACCCCTTAAAACGGCTGCCCCAGGAATTAACCGAGGCCGGTTTCCAGGCCCAACCGTTGACATCTTACCTGGGCAGCAGTCTGACCCTTTACCAGGCTACCCTTCCGGCTGATACCCAACCGAAAACTCCGGCACAAAAAGAAGAAGGTATTGCCATCTGCTGCCTGCCATGTGCCGTTCAATCTATGGTTGGGCAAGATACTTCTAGAACCGAACTACCTTCCGGTGTGGTCGGCTACCTGCGCCACCGTGTGACCCTCCACACCCTGCTCACTGATCTGTGGGGACTATTTCTGCGCATCATTCCCCCGTACCCCAAAGTACGGCCCGGCCTGTATGCCGTCGGCCAACCTGGCCCCGATTCTCCCGTCCTGGTCACCGGGAACTTTGACCTGACGATACGCCGGGTGGTGCAGGCAATTGACGGCCAGACAGATGCCTGGCTGCTGGTAGCCGACTCGGCCGGCATCAACGTGTGGTGTGCTGCCGGCGGCGGATACTTTACCGCCGAAAAGGTCATCGCCGCCGTCAAAACATCCAGGCTGGCCGAAGTGGTGAGCCATCACGCGCTCATTTTACCGCAATTGGCAGCCAACGGTGTGGACGGCTGGAAAGTGCGTCAGGAAACCGGCTGGGGCGTCCATTGGGGGCCGGCATTTGCCAAAGATATTCCCGCCTATCTTGGCAACCGTCGCAAAAAAACCAACGCAATGCGCTGGGTAACTTTCCCAATCAAAGACCGCCTGGAAATGGTAACCGTCTCTCTCGGTTTCTACGGCCTGCTGATCCTACTGCCGGTGCTGCTCTTTTGGCGAGACCTGTTTTGGCCGGTTACCGCCAGCCTGGTTGGTCTGTCTTACTTCTATGCGGTGGTGCATCCCTGGCTGCCCGGACGAGATGGTTTACTCAAAAGCATTCCGTTGACCCTTATTACCGTAGCCGGGCTGCTGACCTATACGGTATTCTGGAATCCATTGCCCTTGCCAAACCTGTTCAATTGGACCGTGGCCCTGATCGGGCTGTCGGTTTTTACTGCGGCTGAACTTCAAGGTATGTCGCCACTAATGCGCGGCGAACAAGCCAACTGGAGTTGGGAGGTCGTTATCGGTATCGCCCTGGGGTTGATTTACTGGCTGGTTCCCCTGGGTTTGGGCTGGAGGTGAAACGATGTCCCAAGAACCAACATTCTGGTCTTCTGTGGCCGAACACTGGCAAATCACCCGCACGCTGCGGGAGTTGCAAATCCACTTTTACCCCGACCGGTGTACCGGTGTCTGGCAATGCTACGAGGTCTGTCCAATCGGCTGCTGGACGCCGGATTACAAACGCCGGATAGTTGTTTTCCACAACCCTGAACTGTGTATTGCCTGCGGGGCCTGCGTACTGCAATGCCCAGAGAACGCAATCGAATTAAAGACTGCCGATAAAGGGAGACGGACTCAGCCTACGGCACGGCAACGAGAATAAAATTCTTGGAGATTAGGGGGATTGGAGATAGGGTTAAATCGCCTATCTCCAATCTCCTAATCTCCCAATCCCTGTTTTCAGATTTGCCATAAATTCTACCAGGTGTTAAAATCGTTTTCATCACTTCATCTGATGAACAGACTAACCGACTTTATATATCGAGAGAGGATAATGTGCCGACCTTCAAGCCTGTAGAATCTAAAACCCTGGCTGAAGCCGTGGCCGAGCAGCTTATGGCTATGATTGCTAAGGGACAACTCAAACCGGGAGACCGCCTGCCCACGGAGCCGGAACTGATGGAACAGTTCAACGTGGGGCGGTCAACCTTGCGCGAGGCTGTCAAATCGCTGGTGGTGGCCGGTCTACTTGAAACCCGGCGCAGCTCAGGTACATTTGTTAGCGAATCGTACACGGATTATATGAGCCAGCGCTTAAATTGGGATATGGTGTTCAGCAAACAAGACTTACGGCACATTATCGAAATTCGATGCGCCCTGGAAGAGCAAGCCGCCGCGCTTGCTGCGGAACGGGCCACCGACGCGCAGAAAGAGAAACTTGATCAACTCATCAAGGCCATAAGCGATGTGACAACGGGACCCGAAAAAGCCATTGAACATGATATAGCCTTCCATGTTGCCGTTGCTGAGGCATCGCGTAACCCCTTGCTGCTCAGCCTGGTTTTAAACATTCGACAAGTGCTCCACGGCTACATCAAGGCGGGCTATACCCGGCGAGGGTACACCAACCAGATTGAAGCCGACGAAATTGCAAACTTGCATCGCCCCATCGTTGACGCTATTCGGGCCGGGCGACCAGATGAAGCCAAAAAAGCTATGCATGTACATTTCAAGAATACAACCGGTTGGCAGTTAGCGCAGGTCGACGAAGGTGAAAACAAAGAATAGAGAATTTATCAGCTAGTCAGCATTTCAACGCCTCAGCTTTTAGCTGACTAGCTGATAAGCTAATTACAGGAGGAAATTATGGCAACAATCAAAGGCCGTGTGTGGAAATACGGCGACGATGTAAACACAGACGTAATCTTTCCGGGCAAATATACTTACACCGTTAGCGACCCTAAAGAAATGCCCCAATACGCCCTGGAAGACTTAGACCCCCGCTTTGCCAAAGAGGTCCAGCCGGACGATATCATTGTGGCCGGCAAAAACTGGGGCAACGGCAGCTCCCGCGAGCAAGCCGTCACCTGCCTCAAAGAGGCCGGTCTGGGCGCGATTGTGGCCGGCTCATTTGCCCGCATTTATGGCCGCAACTGCATCAACAGCGCCCTGCCGGCCCTAACCTGCCCGGAAGCTGTCGAGGCCATTCAAGACGGCGAGGTGGTTGAAATCGACATGGAAACCGGCGAAATCCGGTGCGCCGCAGGCACGTTTCACTTCCCCCCCCTGCCGCCCAACGTCCTGGCCATTGTCGAGGCCGGGGGATTGATCAACTATACCCGCCAGCAACTGACGGCTCAGAAACAAAGTGAAGCATAGCGGGCAAATCCAAAATCCAAAATCTAAAATCCAAAATCTGCGTCAGGAGGGAACTTTGAGCAACAAAAGCACTGCCGGAAATAAGGGGCCGGGCATCCGCTCGGACTGTTTTGTGACCCTTGAGTTAACTGAAAGTGGCGGTTTGCAGATAGACCTCAACAGCAAAGTAGGTACGCTGTTCGGCGACTCCATTATGGAGTTGGCTAAAGAGGTGCTGGCCCGCTTTGAAATTAAAAACGCCAAACTCCACATTGAAGACAAGGGCGCGCTCTCCTTTGTTCTGGCCGCCAGAATAGAAGCGGCCATTAAGCAATGTATCGAAAGCGACAAAGAGTATTGGCCCGACCTCATCCCCGAAAATCAATACCAAACCGAAAGGGACCGCTATCGCCGCTCCCGGCTGTACCTGCCCGGCAACAGCCCCAAGCTGATGCTCAACGCGGGCATCCACCAGCCGGACGGCATTATTCTTGACCTGGAAGACGCGGTGGCCCCGGCCAAAAAAGATGAGGCCCGGCTGCTGATTAGAAACGCCCTGCGCCAGATCGACTTCTACGGTGCAGAGCGAATGGTCCGCATCAACCAGATTCCAAGAGGGCTGGATGACCTGACCTATCTGGCGCCGCACAACGTCAACCTGATTCTGATACCAAAATGCGAAACCGCCGAGCAGGTGAATCAGGTCGATGAAAAAATCGCCCAAATCGCCGCGCAGCACAGCGTGACCCAGCCCATCTACCTGATGCCGATTATCGAGAGCGCGTTGGGCGTGGTCAATGCTTACCAGATAGCCGCAACCTCCAAAAATGTGGTCGCCCTGGCCATTGGCCTGGAAGATTACACCGCCGATTTGGGCGCGTCACGCACCAAAGAGGGCCACGAGTCCTTCTATGCCCGCAGCCGGTTGGTCAACGCGGCCAGAGCCGCCGGTATTCAAGCGATTGACTCGGTCTTTTCCGACGTGTCGGATATGGAGGCTTTGCGCGACGTGGTGCTGGAGTCAAAAGCGTTGGGCTTTGATGGGATGGGCTGTATCCACCCCCGCCAAATCAAGGTCATTCACGAATTCTACGCCCCCAGCACGCAAGAAGTCGAAAAAGCGCAAAAAATTGTCAGAGCCTTTGATCAGGCCACTGAGAAAGGACTGGGCGTTGTTTCTGTCGGCTCCAAAATGATTGACCCGCCCGTGGTTAAACGCGCTCAACGCACCATTGATTTGGCAGTGAAAGCGGGAAAGTTGTCCAAGAGTTGGAAGGATGAAGCTTAAAGGAGAATAATGTTATGGGTAATAATTTAATCGGTTTGCAAGTCCGTAATTTCCGTTCACTGGCAGATATAAGCATTGAGCCAAAAGATTTAAATGTTTTGTTCGGTCCCAATGGGGCCGGTAAATCCACGTTTTTGGATACCATCTGGTTTGTGCGAGACTGCGCCGTTAGGGGGGTAGATCAGGCCGCTTCAGACCGCAGTCACGGCATTGGCGCGTTATGGGACGGCGCCGATGAAGGCGCAAACATCACCATTGCCATCGAGACCGAGGGAGCAACTTATGAAGTCGCCTTCGGCTATTCTTCAGGGCGTATAGAACCCTTTGTTGGGGAGAAACTCTATTCTAAAAATCGAAACTTGAAGTTAATTGATCGTAAAATCGGGAGCGATAAAGCCTATTTCTATCACATCAGGATGAAAGAATCTGTGGAGGTGATGCTGCGCGAGCCGGAAAAGTTGGCCTTCACTCGCTATCTTGATTTTGAGGACGGTTCTCCATCCGCCTTTGATCTGGGCCGTCTGCTCCGCTACGTCCACCACTACCCATCGCGTCGAGCCGACCTGTACGGCTTGCAAAAACTAGGCTCAGATTCAACCCATCACATTTGGCTGTGGGATCGTGGCCAGAATTTGTGGTCGGTTTTGCGCAACGTCCATGACCGGCGCGGTGTTGATGAACGATACGACACCATCATCAGTTTTATGCGTCGCAGTTTTCCGGATTTCAAGGATTTATTGATTGAGCAGACCGGACCTAACAGCGTTTACGGGAGTTTTATAGAAGCTGAGCGTCAGTATCCCATTCAGGCTTCGGGCGTGTCGGATGGACATCTCCAGATGCTCATTCATCTCACCGCCCTCTTCTCCGAGGGCCAGGAGCGGGACTCGATGATTTTATTTGATGAACCGGAAACTTCCCTGCACCCGTATGCGCTGGCGGTCTTGGCCGATGCGTTCAAACTGGCAACCGAAAAATGGAACAAGCAGGTCTTCATTGCCACCCACTCGCCGGTTCTGATTAGCCAGTTTGAGCCGCAAAACGTCCTGGCAGCAGAGATTGGAGAGGGCGGACAGACCCGGATGCGATGGGTGGATGAAATTGAAGGCGTGCAAGACTTACTAGAAGAATACGCTGTTGGCTCCCTCTATATGGCCGAAGTGATTGCACCCCAAAGCAAGCTGGTGATTGAGGAGCCAGTCGAATGAGCGCCGCCAAGAGTCCGTGTCACTACTTCCACTTTGGTTTAATTGTCACCGGCAAAGGAGAGCAAAAACATCTACCCAAGTTGTTTACGTCGTTGATGGCTTCCAAGATTTGCAGCTTTCAGGTTATTCAATTTACCGGCCAACGCGGCCCTATTACCTCGCCAAAACGAAAATTCAAGATGGTTGGTCAAGGGAAAGATATCGAGGACAAAGATGCGAGCCAAATTGGCCTGCCTGCTCGAAGATATTTGAATGATCATCACTGTCACTTTGTAGTATTGATTGACGATCTGGAACATGGCCGTCGAGAGCAAGCCCGACAAATTTTTGACCGCTACCGAAAAACGTTTGACAAAATTCTAACCACTGAACAGCGACGCCGGGCAGCGGTTCATTTCCTGGTAAATATGCTAGAAGCCTATTATTTCGCTCATGCTGAGGCTATCAATGCTGTATTAGATTTGAATCCTCCCCTGGAGGATTACGAGGGAGATGTAGAGACCATTCGCCATCCCAAAAATGATTTAAAAGCGTTGTATCCCAGCTTTAATGAAATTGACGATGGAGGAAAGATACTTGCTCGACTTGATATTGAACACGTTTTGGCTCAACCTGAGACCTGTGCCTCGCTCAGAACCCTGTTCGCTTGGTGCGTAAAGGTGTTAGAACAATATCCTTACCAAGAGTACCGCAAGTCGCTTTCATTGGTTGACAAGTATCAACTTGGCGATGGCGTATTGAGTGAGATAACAAGATCACAATTAGACGACATCGTGCAAGTGTAAAACAGAAAGGATCGAAACTTACTTATGACCACACAACTTGTAAAAAACGCTGTCGGTAAAATGATACCCACCGAAATCAACGGCCAACCGGTCACGCCCTTTATGGGGGCGCGTCAATACAAACCGACCGGCAGAAAATACGCCCCCCCCCTCGCCACCTGCGCCGATTACCCCGACGACGGCGATAAACGTCTGCCCGACCTGAAAGCGGCCCTGGTTAAAGCCGGGTTAAAAGACGGGATGACCATCTCCACCCACCACCACTTTAGAAACGGCGACCTGGTAGCCAACCAGATTTTCAAAATCGCCGCCGAGTTGGGGGTCAAAGACCTGGTCTGGTTCCCCTCCGCCTCTTTCCCCTGCCACCAGCCGTTGATTGAATACCTGGAAGACGGCACCATCCACCACATCGAGGGCAGCATGAATGGCCCGTTGGGGCGATTTGCCTCGCAGGGCAAGATGAAAGGAATGGGCGTCCTCCGCTCGCACGGCGGGCGTTATCAAGCCGTACAGGACGGCGAAGTGCAGATTGACATCGCCGTTATTGCCGCCCCCACCGCCGACCCGTTTGGTAACGCTAACGGCGTCACCGGTCCCTCTAACTGTGGCCTGCTGGGTTTTGCCCTGGCCGATTCACAGTACGCCCACAAAGTGATTGTCGTCACCGATAACCTGGTCCCGTTTCCCTGTATCCCCTGGCAAATCCACGGCAACTATGTCGATTATGTGGTCGAGGTGGAGCAAGTCGGCATCCCGGAAAGGATTGTGTCCGGGACCACCCAGATTACCAAAAGCCCGGACCGGCTTTACCTGGCCGAGCTAACGGCTAAATTCTGCGACAAGGCCGGCATCATTCGGGACGGCTTCTCTTTTCAAGCGGGCGCGGGAGGCACGGCGCTGGCAATCGGCAACTACTTTGGCGATATTATGCGCGAGCGGGGAATTAGGGCACGCTTTGCCAGGGCCGGGAGCAACAAGTACATTGTCGACATGCTGGAAGAGGGCCTGATTGAGTACATTTTAGACGGGCAGACCTTTGACCTGGACGGCGTTCGCTCGATGCGGGATAACCCCAACCACGTCAACACCAGCCCCTTTACCAGCTACAACTATCACGGCAAGGGCAATTTTGCCTCGCTGCTGGATGTCGTCATTTTGGGCGCGACCGAAGTTGACGTCAACTTTAACGGCAACGTGGTCACGCACTCCGACGGCTACCTGCTGCACGGTATCGGCGGCTGGCAAAACTGTCTCTTTGGCAAAACCGTCATCCTGCCCATCCCCCTCTTCAGAGACCGTATCCCCGTTATCCGCGACGAGGTGACAACCATCTGCGGGCCGGGCGAGCTGATAGACGTAATTGTCACCGAACGCGGCATCGCTATCAACCCCCTCCGCACCGATTTGCTGGAGACGGTCAAAGATTCCGGCCTGCCCATTAAAACCATTCACCAACTAAAAGCAGAAGCCGAAAGAATTTGCGGCAAACCCAAACCCGCCGAGTTCACAGACAAAATCATTGCCGCCATCAAGTGGGTTGACGGCACGGTGATCGATGTGGTGCGGCAGGTAAAAGAGTAAGGTTAGAAGGTTGATCCGGTTATGAGATATATTAATCAGTTCAAATTGATTCAAACGATGCTTCAAGGGACACTGCCTGACTCAAAGGCATTACTTGCCGATGTCGATCACGAGGCGGTTATCCAGGCTCTGAAACGATCAAAAGATGGACTTCCTATGCAGGTCACATTTACCAATGCACCGATGGAAGAAGAAAATTTAGCCAAAATGCCTCGCCGTGATAAAGAGCGACTTTGGAGACTCTATGACCGGGTGCGGGAAGCGCCGGAAGAAGCTCTCCCGAAACTACTGAAATTACAACAACGATATCCCAATGTTCCGGCGATTTATAACTATATCGGATTGGCCTATTTCTACAGTCGTCAGGCAGACAAGTATCTTGAGGCGCTTCATGAAACGGTTGAGAGGTTTCCTGACTATCTGTTTGGAAAAATATCTCTGATTGAATATTACCTCCATAATGATCAGCATCAAAAGGTACCGGAGATTCTTGAGGGAAAATTTGAACTTCCGCTACATTATCCGACGGTTGATATGTTTCATATAAGTGAAGTGCGTGCATTTTTCAGCGTGGTGGGGGTCTACTTTGCTCGTGTGAATAACCTTACCCGGACGCTCTATCACTATGGTGTCTTAACTCAGTTCGCCCCGGATCATCCCGCCACCAAAAAAGTTGGGGATGAAATTATCCTCAAAGAAATTAGTAATCTGCGCCGCACGTTTTCCAAAAAAGGGAGCAAGAGAAAGAGGAGACGATAGTCTCTCCACAAACGAATTGTATTGAATTATGCACTTGAAATGATATCCGGTTAGGTTTCAAAACTGTAACCATCAAAAAAACAGGAGACATATCTATGACAAACAAAAAAGTAGCCATCATTACAGCGGCAGGCCAGGGAATGGGGGCCGCTATTGCTAAAGAGTTCGCAGCTAACAATTATCACGTAGCCTTAATGTCTAACGGCGGCGGCGCGGAGAAACTGGCCGCTGAACTCAACGGCATTGGACTCACCGGCTCTGTGACCGACGTGAACCATCTTGAAACGCTGGTTAAGCGCGCTATGGACGCCTATGGCCGCATCGATGCCTTGATTAACAATACCGGACACCCGCCCAAGGGACCGCTACTGGAGATTTCTGATGAAGATTGGCATCTGGGTCTGGATATAGTTATGCTCAATGTAGTGCGTATGGCCCGGCTGGTGACGCCCATTATGCAGAAACAAGGTGGCGGGTCCATCGTCAACATCTCCACCTTTGCCGCGTTTGAGCCGGATGCAGTCTTCCCGGTATCGTGCAGCCTTCGGGCCGCGCTGGCTAGTTTTACCAAGCTATACGCCGACCGCTACGCCTCTGACGGCATCCGAATGAATAACGTTTTGCCGGGCTTTATCGACAGCTATCCCGAATCTGAAGAAATTGCGGCTCGGATTCCGATGGGCCGCTATGGCAGCGTGACCGAAATTGCCAAAACCACCCTATTTCTGGTTTCGACGGACGCCGGTTACATCACCGGGCAGAATATTCGGGTTGATGGGGGGATTACCCGGTCAGTGTAGAAAATGTCGAACCGATAGTGATGTGTGCGCGTGACGAGTGACAAAAAAACCGTCTCACGTCTTACGCATCACGTATCATGTGGTTTGGAATAACTGGTTTTTTCCACACCGCCTAACAATCTAATCTTGAAAAAAACTCAGGAGGAATAATGTCAAAAAGAACTATCGTATCGATGCCCGGCGACGGCATTGGACAAACTGTATTACCGGAAGCTATCAGAGTTTTAGACGCCGTTGGCTTTGAGGCCGACTATGTACACGCCGATATCGGCTGGGAGTTTTGGTGTACCCAGGGCAACCCCTTGCCTCAGCGCACTTTGGACCTGCTGGCGGAGCATAAAACCGGCCTCTTTGGGGCCATCACCTCCAAGCCCAAGTCCGATGCGGATGCGGAACTGGCCCCGGAACTTAGAGACAAAGGCTACGTTTACTACAGCCCCATTGTCGCCATGCGACAGCACTTTAATCTGGATATCTGCGCCCGACCGTGCCAGACTTTCAGCGGCAATCCCCTCAACTTCATCAGAAAGGGGGTGGGAGATACCGTTGAAGAGCCGAAAGTAGATGTGGTCGTTTATCGCCAGAATACCGAAGGGTTATACGGCGGCGTAGAGTGGACCAACCCGCCCGACCAGGTCTATGAGGCGCTAATGACCCATCCCAAAATGAAAAATTTTGCCGACTCCCCGCGTGAAGAGCTGGCCGTATCGACCCGTATTTTTACCAAAAAAGCCACCGAACGCATTGTTCGGGCCGGCTTTGAGTATGCCAAAAAGTTCGGCTACAAATCGGTCACGGTCTGCGAAAAGCCCAACGTCATCCGCGAAACTTCCGGTATGATGCTGGCTATGGGCAAAGAGATAGCCAAAGAGTATCCGGGCATTTCCCTGTGGGACACCAACATCGACGCCCAGATGATGTGGCTGACCAAAAACCCGGAAGATTACGGGATAATTGTGGCCGGCAACATGTTCGGCGATATCATCTCCGACGGCTTTGCCGGGCTGGTCGGCGGGCTGGGCTTTGCATGCAGTGCAAATATAGGCGCAGAGGTAGCCGTGTTTGAGCCAACCCACGGCTCTGCCCCCAAATACGCCGACTATAAGACTCCCATCGTCAACCCCATCGCCATGATCCTGTCCGCTTGCATGATGCTCGACCACCTGGGCGAAACAGACAAAGCCACCCAAATCCGCAGCGCCATCGCCGAGGTGGTGGAAGAAGGCAAAGTAAGATGCTACGATATGATGAAACTACGCGGCTCGCCGGATGTGGTTGAGCAGGGCGCGGCGTCTACTATGCAGATGACGGATGCGATAATTGAGCGATTGAAATAGAGTTACACAGAGAACGGGGAGATGACACAGAGAAACGCAGAGATTTTTTAGGATGAAAAAAGATGTAAATAAGGTTACTGAGAAAATTATTGGTGCAGCGATTGAGGTTCATCGGCATCTGGGTCCGGGCTTGCTAGAGTCAACATATGAAACGTGCTTGGCATATGAGTTGAAACAATTGGGACTCGTGGTTGAACGCCAAAAACCGCTGCCACTGGTATACAAAGAAATTCAGCTTGACCAAGGGTATAGGCTTGATTTTTTGGTAGAGCAATCGGTGATTGTAGAATTGAAAGCAGTCGAAAAACTCAATTCGGTGCATGAAGCTCAACTACTTTCGTATTTGAAATTGTCTGGGTATCCAATCGGATTACTCATCAATTTCAATGTTCGGTTACTCAAACAAGGTATTCGTCGGTTTGTGATGTCAAAAAAGTAAAAAAATTAAAAATCTCAGTGTTCTCTGCGCGTTCTCAGCGAAACTCTGTGTAACTGAAAGGAGCAACTTTAATGAGTATCAAAGAACTCTGGCCCGAACTGGACTGGATTGAAGACGACGATCTTAGAGAAAAAACAACCAAAACCTGGGAACTGGCCCTGGAAAAAAGCGTTTTAAGCGCCGAAGATTTGCAGCGCATTCCCTTTACGCTGCTGGCCGGGCCTGATTTGCAAGTCAGTTTCATGACCCATAAACGGGCCGTGGTGCATGTAGCCAAAGAAAGCGCCCTTAAAATGATAGACTTCTTTAAGGACGACCTGCCCGTCAATCTGGATGTGGTCATTGCCGGCGCAATTTTGGCCGATGTGGGCAAGCTGCTGGAGTACGAGTTGGACGAGAACGGCAACTCCATTCAGGGTGCATATGGCAAATATTTGCGACACCCCTTCTCCGGCGTCTCGCTGGCAGAAGCGTGCGGCGTTCCCGCCGAAGTGTGCCACATCATCGCCGCCCACGCCGCCGAGGGCAACCTGATTAAACGCACCACCGAAGCCTACATTGTCCACCACGCCGATTTTATGACTTTTTTGCCGTTCAAAAACAGGTTGGAAATCAGTGGGTAGTGGATAGTGGGTAGTGGGTAGTGGATAGTGGGTAGTGGGTAGTGGGGAGCAAGTAATTAATTGGAGTGAATATGGCTGTAAAGAACTACCAAGAATTGATTGTGTGGCAAAAAGGGATGGACTTGGTTGAAGCGGTGTATAAAGCCTCTCAAGCATTTCCCAAAGAGGAAACATATGGCTTAACAAGCCAGATTAGAAGGGCTGTGGTTTCTGTACCGTCGAATATTGCAGAAGGACAAGGGCGCAAATCCACCAAAGAATTCCTACACTTCCTTTCTATCGCCCTCGGTTCACTACGGGAAGTAGAAACCCAAATCTTAATTGCTGAGAGGCTAACCTATCTCAACAAAAAGCAAACTGCTCCTCTATTAACCCTATCCAGCGAGGTAGGTCGCCTAATAAATGGCCTCTACAACTCACTGACACGCAAATAAACTATCCACTACCCACTACCCACTTTTACTAACCTAAGGAGATAACTATGCCCCAAACATTTGCAGAAAAAATTTTAGCCAAAAAGGCCGGGTTGGCAGAAGTTCAACCAGGCCAGATTGTGGAAGTCACCCCGGATACGGCTCTTTCTCACGATAACACCGCTCCCATCTACGGCATCTTCCAAAAGATGGGGGGCGAAAAGGTTTTTGACCCCGATATGCACGCCGTTGCGCTAGATCACGCCGCCCCGGCCCCCAGCACCAAACACGCCGAAAACCACCGCATCATTCGTCAATTTGTTAACGACCAAGGAATCAAAAACTTTTTTGAGGTTGGGCGCGGCATTTGTCACCAGGTTCTGGTTGAGGAAGGCCTTTCGCTGCCCGGCGAGGTGGTGTTAGGCTCAGACTCTCACACGCCGCACGCCGGGGTAATGGGCGCTTTTGGGGCCGGCATTGGCCGCAGTGAAATGGCCAGCATCTGGGCGTTGGGCAAGTTGTGGCTGCGCGTGCCGGAAAGCCTGAAGATTGTGGTCAATGGACGGCTCAATCCGGGCGTCACCGCCAAAGACCTGGCCCTGTATGTCATTGGCGACCTGGGCAACGACGGCGGCTTGAGCATGTCGGTCGAGTGGCAAGGAGAAGCCATCAAGAGCCTTAGCTTGAGTTCACGGGCGGTCCTGCCCAACATGATGGCCGAAATGGGCGCCAAGAACAGCTACATCCCCCCGGATCAGGTTGTTTTTGACTACCTGGAAGGTCGCGCCAAGCGTCCTTATGAAGCTATTTATCCCGACCAGGATGCCGGCTACGCCCGTGTAATTGAGTATGATGCCGGAACTCTGGAACCGATGGTCGCTGCCCCGCACCGGGTAGACAACGTGAGTCCTCTTTCAGAGTTTGCGGGGACACACGTTGATCAGGCATTTTTGGGAACCTGCACCAATGGTCGACTGGAAGACCTGTCCGCCGCCGCCGGGGTAATGAAAGGACACAAAGTTGCGCCGGGTACACGGATAATTGTTATCCCGGCTTCTTCTGATGTGTACCTGGAAGCGTTAAAAGCCGGTTACATTCAAACCTTTATCGAGGCCGGAGCCATAGTCGAAAGTCCCGGCTGCGGGCCGTGTATGGGCAACCATATGGGCGTCCCGGCAGAGGGCGAAGTTACCATCAGCAGCGCCAATCGCAACTTTCAGGGCCGGATGGGAACCCGCGAGAGCGAAATTTATCTAGCCAGCCCGGAAGTGGTCGCCGCTTCGGCTGTAACCGGGGAGATTAGTCACCCCAAGGATTTGCAGGCATAACCTGTAAGATACTTGTTCCAAAAAATAATCGCCCCGATAAGTGATGCGTGAAACGATTTTATCACGCATCACGCATCACTCGTTACCAAGTTTGGGATGATTTAAATTTGGAACTCCCAAATCAACTAAGGAGTTGTAAGAGTTCAGTAAACCCGCTTAAGAGAACACCTGCGATACAGTAATTGGTAATTGGTAACTGGTAATTACCAATATCCAATTACTAATTACATCTTTCTGACGCTCATTTGGGCGGTTTCACTGAATATTTACAAGGAGTTAGACAATGTCATCAATCAGCAAAAAAATGGCCCAATTTGCGGCCAATCTTCGGTATGCCGACATCCCGCCGGCAGCCGTTCACGAAGCCAAACGTTTTCTATTGGATAGTATGGGCTGCGCTCTGGCCGCTGTGCATAATGAAGATATGGAGGCGATGTATCGCTTCACCGAAAAGCTGGGCGGCACGCCCGAAGCGACCGTCATCGGCAGCGGCCATAAAACAAACGCCCCCAACGCGGCGCTGATGAATTGCTTGCTGATCCGCGCTCTGGATTACAACGATATCTACTGGGAGCAAGACCCCAGCCATCCTTCCGATATCATCGGGGCAGCGCTGGCAGCCGCCGAAGCCAATAACAAAGACGGCCGGACGGCGCTGGTAGCCATTGTGATTGCCTACGAACTGGAAATGCGCTGGTGTCACGCCGCCGAGCCGGGCGTCCGCGAGGTGGGCTGGCATCACGCTACCCTAACCCAATTTGTCAGCCCGCTGGCAGCCGGACGGATGTATAGCTTGGATATCGACCAGCTTGTGGCGGCGGTGGGCATTAGCGGCAGCAGCCATTTTACCCTGGGCGGGGTGGTGGCCGGTCATCTGACCAATATGAAAAACACCGCCGACCCGATGGCTTCACAAGCCGGCGTCTTTGCCGCGCTGATGGCCCGCGAAGGTTACTCCGGACCGGTTGAAGTGATTGAAGGCAAAGAGGGCCTGATTGAAGTGCTAAACAACGTCACCTGGAACCCGGAAGAGTTGCTCAAAGGGTTGGGTGAAGATTTCCTGATCACCCGCTGCGGCTACAAAGCCTTCCCCACCGAAGCCCTGACCCATCAGCCGATTTCAGCAGCCTTGAAAATTCGTCAGGAGCATAATTTGGCCCCCGGCAATATTGCGGAGGTTCTGGTCGAAACCACCACGCGCGGTGCGGATATTTTATCCGACCCCAGCAAGTACAAGCCGGAGACCAGAGAAACCGCCGATCACAGCCTGCCTTACGTCATCGCCGCGGCGCTGGCCGACGGCAATGTGCTGCCCAGTTCATTTAGCGATGAGAAGTTGAAAGACCCGGTTATCTGGGACTTGCTGGGCAAAATCAAAGTAGTGGCCGACCCTGAAATTGACGCCTTGTTCCCCAAGGTTAAACGGGCCAGAGTGACCATCACTACCTCTGCCGGTCAAAAACATACCGCCCAAACCGATTTTGCCAAAGGCTCCCCGGAAGACCCCCTCACCGATGAGGAGGTCGTCGCCAAATTCCGGGCCAATGCGGCCGATGTGCTTAGTCCTGCCCGGCAAGATCAAGCCATTGAAGCGACCTGGCGTTTTGAGGATGTTCCCCATATTGGCGAATATATGGAACTATTTAACAAATAGGAAATTAGGGGGTTTCTAATGCCCATAATTCATATAAATCTAATGGCAGGCCGGTCGAAAGAAACCAAACAAGCTCTTGCTGAACAATTGACCAAGGTTGTGGTCGATACCCTTCAGGTCTCGCCGGAAAAGGTGCGTGTGTTGTTGCATGAAGTTGAGCAAGGACAGTGGTTTGTCGGTGGACGACCAATTGGCGTCCCACATACAACTGCTAAGAAAACGCCGTAGGCCGGGGGGCGCGT
>JAJRVO010000424.1 GCA_024277275.1 Chloroflexota bacterium | reverse complement strand
TAAAATATCGACGCCGCGCCCGGCCATGTTGGTGGCAATAGTTACCGCGCCGGGCCGACCGGCCTGGGTGATAATTGTCGCCTCACGCTCGTGCTGCTTGGCGTTAAGCACCTCGTGTTTAACGCCTTGCTTGCTTAACAGCTTAGAGAGGTACTCTGATGTTTCAATAGCAATTGTACCCACCAGTACCGGACGTTCTTCCTGTTGTAACGCTTTAATCTCTTCGGCCACAGCCTGAAACTTAGCCTGGGGGTTTTTATAAACAACGTCGGGATAATCAATCCGCTTATAGTAAAACTCGCTGCCGTCCTCGCTGCGATAAGTGGTTATTTCTGTTCCGTCCCGTTTAACGCTCTCTTTTATTAAATCATCGCGCATTGCCCGGTACTCTACGTTGGTGGGCAGCACCGTGACGTCAAGGTCGTAAATGTCGGCAAACTCTTCGGCTTCTGTCTCGGCGGTGCCGGTCATTCCAGCCAATTTGTTGTACATTCTAAAGAGATTTTGCAGGGTGATTGTGGCCCAGGTAAAGCTCTCATGCCGTACGTGGACTCCTTCTTTAGCCTCAATAGCCTGATGCAAGCCCTCGCTGTAGCGGCGTCCGTGCATTAGCCGGCCGGTAAATTCATCCACAATAAGCACTTCGCCGTTTTGAACCACGTAATCCACATCCAGCTTAAAGAGGGCGTGGGCGCGGAGGGCGTTATCCAGATACGGGGTCATAGCCGCGCTCTCGCCCTCGTACAGGTTTTCAACGCCCAGAGCGTTTTCAATGCGCTCAATGCCTCGCTCGGTGAGGTAAGTAATGCGAGATTTTTCATCAACCACGTAATCGCCGTCCGGCTCCCCATCCTCATCCTCAACGCTTTGGTCGCTGCTCCGTTTAAGGGGTCGAACCAATTGAGCAAAGCGTTTGTACAGATCGCTGCTTTCTTCGGCCTGGCCGGAAATAATCAAAGGCGTGCGAGCCTCGTCAATGAGAATGTTGTCCACCTCGTCTATAATGGCGTAGTGTAATTCTCGCTGAACCAGCCGGTCTAAAGTGGGAACCATGTTATCTCGCAGGTAATCAAAGCCAAACTCGTTGTTGGTGCCGTAAGTGATATCGCAGTGGTAGGCTTCTCGGCGGGTAATTGGCCGCAGGTTTTGATAGCGGTCATCGTCGTTTTGGTAATTGGGGTCAAACTGAAATGAAGCTTTGTCGACTCCTCTCCCACCGGCATTTTGAATAACGCTAACCGTTAGCCCCAGAAAATGATAAATAGGCCCCATCCACTGGCAGTCGCGCTTGGCCAGATAATCGTTAACGGTAATTAAATGTACGCCCCGCCCCATCAGGGCATTAAGGGCTACCGGCATAGTGGCGACCAGTGTCTTACCCTCGCCGGTGCGCATCTCTACCACTTTACCTTCATGTAATATTGCCCCGCCAACCGCCTGCACATCGTAATGACGCAAGCCAATGGTGCGGCGACTGGCCTCGCGGGCTGCGGCAAAAACCTCGGCTTGAATCTCAGCCAGCAACTCGCCTTCTAATTTAAGCAATTGCTTCTCTGCCTGCTCCAGTTGTACCTGCAACCGTTGCCGCTCTTTACCGGATGCATCGGTTACTTGCTGTCGCAACGCCTCAGCTTCAGCCCGCTGTTCGGCGGTTTCCTCTTTTAACTCTTTACGGAACTCGGTCATCATTTGCCGAATTTCGGCGTCGCTCTTGGCCTCCATTTCGGTCTCAAGTTTATTAATTTCATCGACCAACGGCTCAAGCTTCTTGATTTCTCTCTGGTTTGGATCGCCAAAAACAGCCTTAAATACACTTTTAAACATTATCTAAAAACTCCATGCATAATTTGGGGATGATTCGCTATGTGGTTGATACTTTTTTACCTGGCAAACGACGAATGACGATAGACGAATGAAAGCCTCCGTATATTCACACTTTCTTCATCGTCCGTCGTTGGTCATTCGTCAAACGTGTCAAAGTTAATTCCCGTACCCTATCAACCACCCCAAAACTCAGCCTACATTCTCAATCCTGCCAAAACGTATCTTAAATTGTACCACAATCAACCGAGCTTCCCAAGAAAAAGAAAGCGCAAATGGGCGTTGATCCTGGTTTCGACCAGTCAATATTAAAAAGGCGCCCCGTAATGCGTGATTTGTAACCTTTTGCGCGGTTACCCCTGCAAATTTACGCTATCTGTAAAAAATTTTTACCAATCACTTGTCACTTCAGGGCTGTTCAGTTCTCGCCAATCGCCGGTGATTTTACCGCCAAGGACGCCAAGGACGCAAAGATTTTTATAAATTCTTTGCGTCCTTGGCGCTCTTGGCGGTTTAAAAATTATGCCACGCCTTAGAACTGAACAGCCCTGCTTGTCACTTGTCATTTGTCACTTGTCATTGGTCATTTGCAAATGACAAGTGACTAATGACCAGTGACGCGCCGGGCGATGACGTTGTAGTTAATTTGGTTGTAGCTTTGCTGCCTTACGGATTACGAATTAAGGTCAACGCTACCCAATATGGCCGAAATGAAAATCATCGCCCGCAAATAAATAGAAGTTTCTGAACACTTGTTCTTGTTCTTATGCCCAAACCTTGCTATAATTTATCCACTATGGCTAAAACAAGAACACGCTATGTATGTCAAGAGTGCGGCAGTACCCAACCCAAATGGATGGGGCGCTGCCCGGACTGCGATGAGTGGAATACCCTGATTGAAACAATTGTTGAGACGGCTAAACCCGGCCTTCCGTCTCCGGCTGAACGCCAGGCATTGGTTCAGCGCAACGCTCCCCAGGTCTTAACCCAAATTGAGGCCGACAGCCACCTGCGCACTATGCTGCCAATGGCCGAGTTTAATCGGGTGTTGGGAGGCGGCTTGGTACCCGGCTCGCTGGTTTTAATTGGCGGCGATCCGGGCGTGGGCAAAAGCACCCTGCTGCTACAAATGTCGGCGGGGCTGGCTACGGAGGGACAGGTGCTTTATGTGTCCGGCGAGGAGAGCGCGCAGCAAATTAAACTGCGGGCCAATCGGCTGGGCATTTCCAGCGACCAACTCTTTATTTTGACCGAAACCAACATGACGGCTATCTTGGAACACATCCGGCAGATGTCGCCCCAATTTCTGGTGGTCGACTCGATTCAGACGGTTTACCTGGAAGAACTTCAATCGGCAGCCGGGTCGGTGAGCCAGGTGCGCGAGTGCGCGGCTCGATTTCAGGAGGTAGCCAAGGGGCAAAACATCCCCGTGTTTCTAATTGGGCATGTCACCAAAACCGGCGTCATTGCCGGGCCGCGCGTGCTGGAGCATATTGTCGACACGGTGCTTTACCTGGAAGGGGATCGGTTTCACACCTACCGGCTGCTGCGCTGCGTTAAAAACAGATTTGGCGCCACTAACGAGGTCGGTATTTTTGAGATGAGCGATATCGGCCTGAGCGAAGTCCTCAACCCCAGCGAGGTTTTTTTGGCGGAGCGACTGCCCAATGCCTCTGGCTCATCTATTGCCGTAACCATAGAAGGAACCCGGCCCCTGCTGGTCGAGATTCAGGCGTTGGCCAGTACCACCAGCTTTGGCAACCCCCGGCGCACGGCCAACGGCGTTGATATGAACCGGCTGTTGCTGATTATTGCCGTGTTGACCAAGCGTGTCGGCATACGTATGGCCGACCAGGACGTTTTTGTCAACGTCATTGGCGGCTTGCAAATCAGCGAGCCTGCTTCTGATTTGGCTGTAGCTGTAGCCATAGCCTCCAGTTTTCGCAATACCCCGGTGGCGGCAGACATTGCCCTTGTGGGAGAGATTGGCCTTTCTGGAGAGTTGCGGATTGTGGGCCACCTGGAAACTCGCCTGAAAGAAGCCGCCAAACTGGGCTTTAAACGGTGTTTGCTGCCTGGGTCTAATCAGCTAAAGCAAATCAAATCCCCTCCCCTTAAGTTGTTGACAGTGCGCTCGTTAACCGAAGCGCTGGAACAAGCCCTGATTTAGTAATCAGTAATCAGTAATCAGTAATCAGTAATCAGTAATCGGTAATCAGTAATCGGTAATCAGTAATCGGTAATCAGTAATCAGTAATCAGTAATCAGTAATCAGTAATCAGTAATCAGTAATCAGTAAGCAGTTGTCAGCAATCGGTAAGCAGTTGTCGGTTAAGGGTAGTAACTGTTTACTTCTCATGTCATTTCGAAACTGCAAGCTGAGAAATCCCTACGGCGCAACAATTAACAGTCTGT